>NZ_JBHFJH010000004.1:0-64204 GCF_057334655.1 Paenibacillus sp. AGC31 | reverse complement strand
CGCTGGGTAGCTATGTACGGACGGGATAAACGCTGAAAGCATCTAAGCGTGAAGCCCCCCTCAAGATGAGATTTCCCAGTATGTAAGACCCCTTGAAGACGACGAGGTAGATAGGCTGGGGGTGGAAGTGCAGCAATGCATGGAGCTGACCAGTACTAATCGGTCGAGGGCTTATCCAATAGCAAGTGATAATTCGCGTGTTTCGTTTCGAATCTAGTTTTCAGAGAATGATCTCTGAAATGAAAATTGGTACATCACAGAACGTGTGTATGATTTTCATTTCCATATCTGATTTTAAGAAGCTATGCTTCGACAAATCGCGTTTGGTGGCGATGGCGGAGGGGTTCCACACGTACCCATCCCGAACACGACCGTTAAGCCCTCTAGCGCCGATGGTACTTGGACCGCAGGGTCCTGGGAGAGTAGGACGCCGCCAAGCGAAGAACCACTGCCGATGTTATTCGGTGGTGGTTTTTATTTGTTTATTTAAAGGGATGCGAAAGCATCTCTTATTTGACTTTGTAAGAATCCTCTGACACACTCTAAAGAGTACATATATCAGATATCAGGCCATGATTTGGATTGATAATAACTCTAGCGAATGGGGTGTAGGACGACATGGAAATTCAGAAATTGACGGTAGATGATTTTGAACCAGCGATGGCACTCTCCGAATATGCTTTTCAAGTAGTAATGAGTGAAGAACAAAAAGAAAAACGGCGGAGTCAATTTTCGTCACAGGATATATGGGGTGTATATGAGGATGGGCAGCTAGGAGCCAAACTTCATATCATTCCTTTTCAAACCTATATTCATGGCAGATCGTTCGAGATGGGCGGTATTGCGGGTGTTGCCACCTGGCCAGAGTATAGACGCAAAGGCTGGGTAGCGGGTCTGCTGAACCATGCGTTGGAAGAAATGAATCGTAACAAACAAAGTATATCATTCTTGCATCCATTCTCCTTTGGTTTCTATCGGAAGTATGGATGGGAGACTTATGTTGAATTTAAACGTTATAAAGTGCCTACAGCTCATTTGCCTTCGAAAAAAGCGACACCTGGAACGATTCGGCGTGGGGATCCGGGCCTCAGCATACTAAAGGAAGTATACAGTGCTTATGCTGAGCGTTATAACGGAACTCTGGTTCGGGATGATGCAAGGTGGGAGAATTCAGTTCTTGTTAATGGGACCAGCCAGAAGGCTGTATATTACGATGAAGCTGATGCAGCACAAGGTTATCTTTTATATGAGGTTAAGGAAAATAAATTTACCATTAAAGAGATCATCTATCTGAATGAAGAGGCGAGGCAAGGGCTGTGGACCTTCATTGCTAACCATGATTCCATGATCCAGGAAGTTACGTTGCAGGCGCCTGCCAGTGATACGCTTGCCTTCCAACTGGATAACCCACGGATTCAGCAGGAGATTGTACCTTATTTTATGGCGCGTATCGTTAGTGTAGAGCAGTTTATATCTCAGTATCCATTTGCAAGCCAGGACTCACCGGTGCAGATTGTTCTACAGGTAGAGGATACCTACGCTCCGTGGAATGAAGGGGTATGGCAATTAAACGTGGCAATGAACGGAACAGCGTCCATATGGAAAACTTCGGAGGCAATTAATGATGATCAGACCATTAAGGTGGATATTCAATCCCTTACCGCGGTGCTGATGGGATATCGCAGACCAACGGAAATGGCACGAATCGGAAGAATTCACGGACCGAACACAGCAATCAAGGCTTTGGAACAAGCGATTCCTGAACGGGAAACCTATTTGCTCGATTTCTTCTGATGACTATGCCCACTGTTCCATTTAACTTGATTAGCTTATATAGAAATACGGCGTGATTGAAAGACAAATGGACTTCTCCAGCAATTTTGGGGAGGTTTTTTTGTGTCTGGGGAATATTTCGTGTAAAATCGTAAAAAATGAATAGTGACCCCACTTGGCAAAACCACAAAATATGCTATAATGGTTATAAAGTCAAAGAAAGTCAAAGTCAACTAAAGGTTTAATACTTAAGTAGCTTTCTTTCTACAATCTGATGCATGATCGCCAATATACGGGATTCATTTCATCGGAGGATCAAGGGAATATTAAAGGACCTTCGTGCTTCCTTCGCTCTCCTGTTAACACCTGTGGAAGCAAGATTCGCTGTTTCCCTGATTGGTTAAATGGGTAGAGAAGGTGTACTCTGTGGGGGCGTGTGGGTCCTTATTGACTTAACGTTTCAGACAGTGGAGGATGATTGGATGCGTAATATCTCTGATATTATCGAACGATATCTGAAGAGTATTTTGCATGAAAGTCCCGAAGGAATGGTTGAAATTCAGCGTAATGATCTGGCAGATCAATTCTCATGTGTACCTTCCCAGATCAATTATGTCATCAGCACACGTTTTACACTCGAGAAGGGATACCTGGTAGAGAGTAAACGCGGCGGTGGTGGTTATGTTCGCATACAGCGCATTGAATTACCGGCCCAATCAGCTCTGCATAATCATTTGCACCATAGTATTGGTGAAGAGATCGGGCAGACAGCTGCCGAAGGATTGATCTATCAATTGGAAGAAGCACGCTTCTTGAGCAAGCGGGAAGCCGGGTTGATGCGAGCTGCTGTATCTAGAGAGGTTATATTAGTCAAACTTCCTTACCGGGATCAAATTCGTGCCAGAATGTTGAAGGCGATGTTAATATCTTTGCTCGGTAAATGAAAACTATCGGGGTCAAAGGAGGTACATCAATATGCTGTGCCAAGAATGCAATAAACGTCCGGCGACACTTCATTTTACGAAGATCGTAAATGGAGAGAAGACGGAATTCCATATTTGTGAGTCATGTGCCCGTGAAAAAGGGGAAATGATCCCTGGAACAGCAGGTGGGTTTTCCATTCACAACTTATTGTCCGGATTGCTTGATTTTGATCCAGCCAGCAAAAGTGGATCGGCAGGAACACCCCCTGCAAAAGCACTTCAATGTGAAGAGTGTGGTATGACGTACTCACAATTTAGCAAGATAGGCCGGTTCGGCTGCAGTTCATGTTATAAATATTTTGACAGCCGTCTGGATCCTTTGTTCAAGCGAGTTCATGGTAATACGTCCCATGTAGGCAAAGTGCCTGCACGAGCTGGTGGTCGCATCAAGGTGAAACGGCAAATCGCTGATCTGAAGCGTGAGCTCCAGGAGAGCATCGCGCAAGAGGAATTTGAAGAGGCGGCTCAGATCCGTGACCAGATCAGAGGACTTGAAAAAGGAATAGCTCAGGAGTAAAGTTTGTCATGAGTAGGAGGGATGTGTAATGCCTAATCTGCGCTTTACAGAGAAGGCGCTCAGCGACTGGATGCGCAGTGATGCGGCTGATTCCGAAATTGTCATTAGCAGCCGTGTCCGGATTGCACGCAACCTTCAGCATATTCCGTTTCCGATGCTGGCTTCCAATGAGCAATCGGAAGAGGTGCTGAATAAGCTGAGCGAAGTACTTCAATACGATGACGTTCATGCCTTTGGGGATTTTCATACGTTGGATCTGATCGATATTGACGAACTCGACAAACGGGTGCTGGTGGAGAAACATCTCATCAGTCCAAGTCTTGCGAATGAATCCAGGAATGGTGCGGTTATTCTCAGTGAGGATGAGTCTGTCAGTATTATGATTAACGAAGAGGATCATCTTCGTATCCAGTGCCTCTATCCGGGGTTCCAGGTGAAAGAAGCCTGGGAGAAAGCTTCCGCAATAGATGATGCTTTTGAAGCGCACGTGGATTATGCTTTTGATGATCGCAGAGGATACTTAACCAGCTGTCCTACTAATGTAGGTACAGGTGTTAGAGCATCGGTTATGATGCACTTGCCTGCCCTGGTGATGACACAACAGATAGGCCGTATTCTAACCGCAGTTTCCCAAGTGGGATTGACGGTAAGAGGAATATACGGTGAAGGCAGTGAGGCGATGGGTAACCTGTTCCAGATCTCGAACCAGATTACTTTGGGACAGACCGAACAGGAAGTCATCGAGAACCTGCATGGTGTTGTATTACAGATGATAGGTCATGAGCGTACAGCTAGAGAACGGTTAATTACCGACTCCAGACTTCGGATTACGGATCGTGTCATGCGCTCTTACGGCATATTGTCTCATGCAGCTATTGTTGATTCCAAGGAAGCTGCACAGCGCTTATCGGATGTACGCCTTGGCGTGGATCTCGGTTTGTTGGATGGACTGTCCATTACGGTAATGAATGAGTTGAATGTGATGACACAGCCGGGATTCTTGCAGAAAACGTTCGGGGAAGATATGCGCACAGATGAGCGTGACATCTACCGTGCTCAGTTGATTCGTGATACGATCAATGCAGCGAAGCAGTCCTAGTTTAGCCTGATATAGTATTGAATTATGGTTTCATGCCGCATTGCGGCTTTTATATAATAAGGCATGTACGAATTGCCGAATGACTTTATTCGCAGCACGGCTGCAAACAAAAATGATATGAAGAATACGACGGTTATTTCATTACATGACCCTCGTTTTATCCAAAACCATGGAGGTGCAGGAGATATGATGTTTGGAAGATTTACGGAACGGGCCCAAAAGGTGCTCGCACTCGCGCAGGAAGAAGCTGTCCGTCTCGGTCATAATAACATCGGTACTGAGCATATTTTGCTCGGCCTCATTCGTGAAGGCGAAGGCATCGCAGCCAAAGCACTGATCGGCCTGGGACTCGGATTGGAAAAAATTCAGGATGAAGTAGAAACGCTGATTGGCCGTGGCCAAGAGCAACCTACCAACATTGCATATACGCCACGTGCGAAAAAAGTAATTGAACTGTCTATGGATGAAGCTCGTAAATTGGGCCACACTTATGTAGGCACAGAGCATATCCTGCTCGGATTGATTCGTGAAGGCGAGGGTGTTGCAGCACGTGTGCTCAATAACCTGGGTATTAGCCTGAACAAAGCACGCCAACAAGTGCTGCAATTGCTTGGCAGCAGTGAAGCTGTATCCAGTCATAATGGAACACCTGCCAATGTAAGCACACCAACGCTGGACAGTCTGGCACGTGACCTCACGGCTTATGCGAGAGAGAACAACCTGGACCCCGTCATTGGGCGTAGTAAAGAAATTGAACGTGTCATCCAGGTACTCAGCCGTCGTACGAAGAACAACCCAGTATTGATCGGTGAGCCAGGTGTAGGTAAAACAGCGATTGCTGAAGGCCTTGCACAAAAAATCATCGCAAATGAGATTCCGGAAACATTACGCGACAAACGTGTAATGACCCTGGATATGGGTTCTGTAGTCGCTGGAACCAAATATCGTGGTGAGTTTGAAGATCGTCTGAAAAAAATCATGGATGAGATCCGCCAAGCAGGTAACATTGTCCTGTTTATCGACGAATTGCATACCTTGATTGGCGCAGGCGGAGCTGAAGGCGCCATCGATGCTTCTAACATTTTGAAACCGGCTCTGGCCCGTGGAGAATTGCAATGTATCGGTGCGACAACACTGGATGAATATCGTAAATACATCGAGAAGGATGCAGCGCTTGAGCGTCGTTTCCAACCGATTACTGTAGATCAGCCTTCTCCGGAAGAAGCGATTCAAATCTTGCACGGTTTGCGTGACCGTTATGAGGCGCATCACCGCGTGAAAATTACGGACGAAGCAATTGTGCAGGCGGTTAAACTGTCTGACCGTTACATTACAGACCGTTTCCTGCCAGACAAAGCGATTGACCTGATTGATGAAGCGGGTTCCAAAGTAAGATTGAACTCTTACACGATCCCACCAAACCTGAAACAACTGGAAAGCCGTCTGGAAGATATCCGTAAGGAAAAAGACGCTGCAGTTCAAAGTCAGGAGTTCGAAAAAGCAGCAGCTCTGCGTGATACGGAACAAAAAATCCGTGAAGAGCTGGATGTAACGAAGAACCAGTGGAAAGAGAAACAAGGTCGCACCGATTCTGAGGTTACTCCTGAGGATATCGCACAAGTGGTAGCCAGCTGGACAGGAATCCCTGTGAACCAACTGAAAGAAGAAGAGACACAGCGTCTGATGAATCTGGAGTCTATTCTACATGAACGTGTCATCGGTCAGGATGAGGCAGTGAAGTCTGTCAGCCGTGCGGTTCGTCGTGCTCGTGCGGGACTTAAAGATCCAAAACGTCCGATGGGTTCATTCATTTTCCTCGGCCCTACAGGGGTAGGTAAAACAGAACTTGCTCGTGCTCTGGCTGAAGCGATGTTCGGCGATGAAAATGCAGTAATCCGGATTGATATGTCCGAGTATGGTGAGAAGCACTCGACTTCCCGACTTGTCGGAGCGCCTCCAGGATATGTTGGGTACGAAGAAGGTGGCCAGCTGACAGAGAAAGTTCGTCGCAAACCATATTCCGTAGTCCTGCTCGATGAAATCGAGAAAGCACATCCAGAAGTATTCAATATCTTGTTACAAGTGCTTGAGGATGGTCGACTGACGGATTCCAAAGGTCGCGTCGTTGACTTCCGCAATACGCTGATTATCTTGACATCCAACGTGGGTGCCGAAGCGATCAAACGTAACTCTACACTGGGCTTCACTGCAGTTGTAGATGCAGGAGCAGATTATGACAACATGAAGGGGAAAGTGATGGATGAGCTGAAGAAAAGCTTCCGTCCAGAGTTCCTTAACCGGATTGATGAAATTATCGTGTTCCACTCACTTGAAGAAAAACACATCGCTGAAATTGTTACGCTTATGAGTGAAGAACTTCGTAAACGACTGCTCGAACATGAGGTCGATTTCGAACTCACTGATAATGCCAAGTCTTTCCTTGCGAAGTCAGGCTTTGATCCAGCTTACGGTGCGCGTCCGCTTCGTCGGGCGATCCAGAAGCATATCGAGGACAAATTGTCCGAAGAGTTGCTCACAGGTAACGTAACCAAAGGGGATTCATTGCTCATCGACGAAGAGAACGGTGCACTGTCTGTTACGAAAAAAGACGTAGTCGTTTCGTCCAATGAGGAAATCGAAACTAAATAATATTTAGCAAGCTTTGGAGTTAAACTTCAGCTTGTATTGATCCATAATCCTTAATCAAATCCTTCTCGGCTTCGGCCGGGGAGGATTTTTTGCACTTTGGACAGAAGACGGACATGATTATGTCAGGAACATGTGT
Organism: Paenibacillus sp. AGC31; assembly: GCF_057334655.1. NCBI lineage: Bacteria > Bacillati > Bacillota > Bacilli > Caryophanales > Paenibacillaceae > Paenibacillus > Paenibacillus sp. AGC31. Next base: position 57,047 of record NZ_JBHFJH010000004.1, on the reverse strand, counting down.
AAAGTTTGCGATAATCCTTTACGAAAAATCTCAAACAATGGTAAACTTTTAGTAACCCTGCACGTCAGGGAGTTTGGGTGAAATTCGTCGAATAATGCAAAATGCTGTTATAAAACTAAATTATAGGAGTGCTGAAGTGGCCAAAGTTAAAACCAAGTTTCAATGTACGGAATGCGGCTATGAAGCCCCCAAGTGGTACGGTAAGTGTCCGGGTTGTCAGTCATGGAATTCAATGGTGGAAGAAACAGAGACGGTGGTCAAAACACAGGGGAGAAATTCTCCTCTGTTTGACAGTAAAGATAAACCGCTTCCTATCATAGATATAGATAGCGGTCAGGAACCGCGTGTACAGACTGGAATCGGAGAGTTGAACCGAGTATTGGGTGGCGGAATCGTTCCGGGTTCACTCGTTCTGGTGGGCGGAGATCCGGGTATCGGTAAATCAACGTTGATGTTGCAGACGTCCCATGCTTTGACGCATTCGGGTTTGCGTGTGTTATATGTTTCCGGTGAGGAATCAGTCAAGCAAACCAAATTGAGGGCAGACCGCCTCGGGGCACTCTCTGCCGAGTTGTATGTACTGTGTGAAACCAATATGGAACGTGTAGAGGAAGCGGTGGATCAGATCCAGCCGCATTTTCTTGTCATCGACTCCATTCAGACGGTATATCTTCCCGAAGTTACCAGTGCGCCAGGTAGTGTAGCGCAGGTAAGGGAATGTACGTCAAGGTTCATGCGGATTGCCAAAGGCAGAGGCATTGCAACTGTTCTTGTGGGGCATGTTACCAAAGAAGGTGCCATTGCCGGTCCACGTATGTTAGAACATATGGTGGATTGCGTCCTTTATTTTGAAGGAGAACGGCATCATACGTATCGCCTGCTGCGTGCGGTGAAGAACCGTTTTGGTTCAACCAATGAGATTGGCATTTTTGAAATGGGCGAGGATGGACTTCGTGAGGTGGGCAATCCGTCCGAACTCTTTTTGTCGGAACGTCCACTGGGTGTAGCAGGTTCAACGGTAGTTGCCAGTATGGAGGGTACACGCCCTCTGCTCGTGGAATTGCAGGCGTTGATCTCGACCACACATTTCCCTTCTCCCCGCCGTATGGCAACAGGGGTAGATCTGCATCGATTAAATCTGATCATTGCAGTGCTGGAGAAACGAATGGGGATGTTTTTACAGACCCAGGATGCGTATCTGAATGTGGCTGGTGGAGTACGGTTGGATGAGCCTGCTGTAGATTTAGCGGTTGCTGTCAGTATTGCATCCAGTTTGAGAGATGTACCGACCAAGCCGGACGACGTCATCTTTGGCGAGATTGGTCTGACAGGTGAAGTTCGAGCCGTATCACGGGCCGAACAACGAGTGAAGGAAGCCGCAAAGCTGGGCTTCAAACGAGTTATTTTACCAGAAAAAAGCTTAAAGGGCTGGAAACATCCTCGCGGGATACAACTGATCGGTGTGAATACCGTGGCAGATGCACTAGCGGTTGCTTTAGATTAGGGGGCATAACAAGATGAAAGATATGAGCCAACTGGATAATATGAATGAGTTGTTAAGGCTGATCGCACCAGGTACACCTTTCCGCGAAGGTCTGGAAAATGTGCTGCGCGCCAAGACGGGCGCACTGCTTGTTGTAGGATACAGCCCTGAAGTAATGGAAGTGGTGGATGGGGGATTCTCGATTAACTGTGATTTCTCCCCGAACTATCTGTATGAACTCGCCAAGATGGATGGAGCCATTATTCTTAGCGAGGATTTGAAGCGTATTCTTTACGCCAATACCCAGTTAATCCCGGATTCATCCATCTCTTCATCAGAGACGGGGATTCGTCACCGGACGGCAGAGCGTGTAGCAAAGCAAACGGGTAAATTGGTCGTATCCATATCACAGCGCCGGAATATCATTACCTTGTATCAGGGAACACTTCGTTATTCCCTCAAGGAAATCGGGGTTATTTTGACCAAAGCGAATCAAGCGATTCAAACCCTGGAGAAATACAAAGCGGTATTAACACAGTCCCTTACGAATCTGAGTGCTTCGGAATTTGAGGAATTAGTAACGATTCCTGAAGTGGTTAATGTGATTCAGCGTACCGAAATGGTGATGCGGATCAAAACGGAAATCAAACGATACATTCATGAACTTGGGAATGAGGGACGACTCATTTCCATGCAAATGGAAGAGCTCGTGGGTACAACGGAAGAAGAAGCCTGGTTATTGTATAAAGACTATGCCCGTGACGACAGTGATGACAAAATCCGTGAAATTATCGTGGGACTGAAAAGATTGTCGGACGATGAGTTGCTGGATGCACATCATATTGTCCGTCTGCTCGGCTATCCATCATCAGCGGCTACTTCTGAGGATTCGGTTGCACCTCGTGGATTCCGGGTATTAAATAAGATCCCCCGCCTGCCCAATGTCATTATCCATAATTTGGTGGATCAATTCGAACAATTGCCTCATGTTATTATGGCTACAATTGAAGAACTGGACGAAGTGGACGGTATTGGTGAAGTTCGTGCCCGGACCATTAAGGAAGGCCTCAAACGTTTGCAGGAGCAAATGTTTATCGACAGACAGATGTAAGGGTTTGCCTATATAAAGGCTTGAAATGGATGAGGTGAAACAACAATGCTAACCAGATTCATTCCGAATCTCTTTACCCTGGGTAATCTGTTTCTTGGAATGATGGCAATTTTGCTTGCGATTGATGGAAATTACAGTTTGGCTGCCATTATGGTCATTGTAGCGATGCTACTGGATGGTCTGGATGGCCGAGTGGCACGTGCACTCAATGCTCAAAGTGAATTCGGCAAGGAACTGGATTCCTTGTCTGACATGGTTTCCTTTGGTGCAGCACCAGCCCTGATCATATTTATGGTGTCGTTTCAAGATTCGATGCCGATCCTCGCCTGGATCGCAACAGCGGCTTTTCCGATCTGTGGAGCCATTCGTCTTGCTCGGTTTAATGTTCGTCCGGGAATTCCCGGGTATTTCACAGGTCTGCCGATTCCCGCAGCCGGTGGGGTGCTGGCTACACTGTCCTTGTTCAATAAGGATATTGGTCCGGTTAGCATGATGATTGCTACGTTGCTGTTATCGTATCTGATGGTGAGTTCGCTTAAATATCCCAATTTCAAAAAGGTCGGTTTGCCACGCAAGGCAATCTGGATTGCACCATGGGTTGTGTTATTTGCCATAGCCGTAGCCGTTATTTTCCCGGAGCAGTTATCCAAATTGATCTTTATTCCGCTGGTATTATACGCCTTGTATGGAATGAAGCATAATGTGCGAACAGCGGCCTCGCGTAGTCGGGCGAAAAAGCGCAAGGATGAGAAATCTTCCCGTCCTTCCGATCGTTAAGCCGCCTTGGGGACAGACACTATACAAAGAAAGCACGTACTCTCCTGAACTGGAGAATGCGTGCTTTTTGTTTATTCAGATCTATTTACGGTAAAAGAAACCCTTGCGGACGACATACATATCTTCTTACGACAGATTAAACATCCCTAACGTTGAACACTTCTGTGATTCGTGATTTACGACCTCTTCCATGTTAATGTCCAGCAGATTGCAGAGAGCCGACATGTAGAACAGGTTCCGCCCTAGTTCAGAGCTGATGACCTCTCTGCAGTTCTCACACAACTCACCTTCCACATGCGTTTCCAGCAGGCCCTTGGTTTGAGCGATATCGCTCTCCGGGGCATATTTCTGCTTGGTGGCGTGCAGCTCGATGCAGCCGCATTCGGTAATGGCTTTGGACACGGCACGATTAACAGACGCTCCGGCTTGTCCCGTTTTGGAAAGTACATCAATCAGGCTGCGATGACGCAGCAACAGTTCAGAAACTTGATCCTGGAAAGCCTGTAAACTTAGCGTACTCATTTTGCCACTCACCTCGGGATATGAATTGAATTCATTATATGCCAATAATTTACCTACTTTCAACTGACGATTGCAACATTTCCAAAAAGTTCTTCCAGATGGGATTAGCAATTCAGGAATTGGATCATACTGGATATAAAGTCAAGATACATTGAAGGAGGTGCAGGGACTAATGTGGAAAAAAGGCATTTTAACTTTTACAGGATTGTGCGGTGCATGGTTCGGCTACACGGCATATCATCTGGCAGGAAAATCGGTCCCATGGATGGCTGAGTGGATTCAGTCAGCAGGATTACTGGGAGCTGGTATATCGACACTGCTGGGAGCTGTAATGTTTATGGCTGTATGTAATATCGGTGGAACATTGATGGCAGACAGGCTGCATAGTGGAATCGATTCATTGGCAAAAGTACCTATGAACGAACTGGCTGCAGGTGCCGCAGGTACGGTGGCTGGGTTGCTGGTGGCCTTGTTGCTCTACCCTGTTGTGGGATGGATGGGGACAGCAGGAGAAGTGCTGCAAGTGGCGCTGACGGTGATTAGTGCTTATTCTGGTTATACCCTTGCCATGGCGAAGAAAGACGATCTGGGGGCCTTCTGGATGTCTGGGCGATGGGGTCATCCCGAGGTGGACGAGGATAGACGGATGGAAGAACATAAGATTCTGGATACCAGTGTTATTATCGATGGGCGTATCGCTGATATATGCAAAACCGGATTCATTGAAGGCACGATCGTAATTCCGGAATTCGTTCTGGAGGAGTTACAGCATATTGCCGATTCATCGGATCTGCTCAAACGGAACAGAGGACGGCGTGGACTGGACATTTTGAATAAAATCCAGAAGGAACTTGATGTAAAAGTCCTGATCTACGAGGGGGATTTCGAGGAAATCTCCGAGGTGGACAGCAAACTGGTTAAACTGGCTAAAGTGCTTCAGGGCAAAGTGGTCACCAATGACTTTAACCTGAACAAAGTGTGTGAACTCCAAGGTGTATCTGTGTTGAACATTAATGATCTCGCCAATGCGGTCAAGCCAGTTGTTCTGCCAGGTGAGGAGATCATGGTGCAGATCATCAAGGATGGCAAGGAGCATGGTCAAGGTGTAGCCTATCTGGATGATGGCACTATGATCGTTGTGGAGGGCGGACGCGAGTATATCGGCATGATGATGGAAGTGCTGGTGACCAGTGTGTTGCAGACTTCAGCGGGACGAATGATTTTTGCCAAGCCGAAACTGTTGGAAAAAGCCCAATAAAGCGGTATGATGGGTAGTGTATCGTTGAATGATATTGTATATCTTCGGACGATAAACTGACAGACAAGGCAGGGATTGCGGCATGGATAAAGGGTGGGGCGTTGTCATTGTGGCAGCAGGTCGCGGAACCCGGATGGGGACGACCGAGAGCAAACAGTTTCTGTTGCTGCAGGACAAGCCCGTTTTCATACATACGCTTGAGGTATTTGCTGCGCTGGACGAGATCCGCGAGATGGTGCTGGTCACAGGAGCCGCAGATGTTGAACGCTGCCAGGATTGGGTAAAAGAATACCAACTGGATTCACGTGTCCGTGTTATCCCCGGAGGGAAAGAGAGACAACATTCTGTCCATAAAGGCCTTGAGGCACTTGGGACGGATTGGGTTCTCGTTCACGACGGGGTACGTCCTTTTGTGAACCATGAGCAGATCAAGGGATGCATGGCGGCCGCCATATCCGGTGGTGGAGCAGCTGTGCTGGCGGTTCCCGTGAAGGATACGATCAAACAAGTGAATGCGGAAGGAGTCGTTACGGCGACGCCAGACCGCAGCAGTCTGTGGAGCATTCAAACCCCGCAGGCTTTTCGTCTTTCTTCCCTGCTCTCCGCCTACGCATCAGCCGAGCAGGACGGATTTCTGGGAACAGATGATGCCATGCTGGCTGAACGTCAGGGAATGTCGGTCAAGGTTGTGGAAGGCAATTATACCAATATCAAATTAACAACGCCGGAAGATTTGCAATATGCTGCGTTTTTGCTGGGGGGAGAGAAGAAGCGATGATACGTGTAGGACAGGGATTTGATGTACATCAGCTGGTAGAGGGACGCCCGTGCATTATTGGCGGAGTAACGATTCCTTATGAAAAAGGATTGCTGGGTCACTCGGACGCAGACGTGCTGTTGCACGCGATTAGTGATGCCATTTTGGGTGCGCTGGCACTTGGGGATATTGGCAAACACTTCCCGGATACCGATCCGGAATTCAAAGATGCCGACAGCCTGAAATTGCTGGAGCATGTATGGCAGCTTGTGAAGGATCGCGGGTATAAGTTAGGGAATATTGATTCAACGATTATTGCCCAGAAGCCAAAGATGGCTCCTTACATCCCACAGATGGCTGAGGTTATTGCCAAGGCACTGGAAGCGGATGTAACGCAGGTGAACGTGAAAGCAACAACGACAGAGCAACTGGGATTCCCAGGACGGGGAGAGGGCATTGCCGCTCAATCCGTTGTTTGCCTTGTACGTGTGTGATATCATCAATCAATTAGCGACGGAGGGGATCATATGAGCACGGAAATTCGTGTGCGTTACGCGCCGAGCCCAACGGGACACCTGCATATCGGGAATGCCCGTACGGCGTTGTTTAACTATCTATATGCCAAACATAATAACGGTAAATTCATTATTCGTATTGAAGATACGGACGTGAAACGGAATATTGCCGGTGGTGAAGAAAGCCAACTGAAATACCTGAAATGGCTCGGAATTGAGTGGGACGAGAGTATTGACGTGGGCGGAGAATACGGACCATACCGTCAAACGGAACGTCTGGACCTCTATCGTAAATATACGCAGGAATTGCTGGATAAAGGTCTGGCTTACCGTTGCTTCTGCACGGAGGAAGAATTGGAGCAAGAGCGCGAGGAACAGTCAGCACGTGGAGAAACACCGCGTTATTCGGGTAAACACCGTGACCTGACTCCAGAGCAAATTAATGCGTTTGAAGCGGAAGGTCGCGTAGCGAGTATTCGTTTCCGTGTGCCGGAAGAGCGCACATATACGTTTGATGATATGGTTAAAGGCACAATCTCGTTCAACAGCAAGGAATCCGGTGACTTCGTCATTGTGAAAAAAGACGGCATTCCCACATACAACTATGCTGTTGCTGTGGATGATCACTTGATGAAGATCTCCCACGTCCTGCGTGGGGAAGATCACATCTCGAACACGCCGCGTCAACTGATGATCTATGAAGCGCTCGGCTGGGAGCCGCCGCAATTCGGTCATATGACGCTGATCGTGAATGAAAATCACAAGAAGCTGAGTAAACGGGATGAATCCGTTATTCAGTTTATTGAGCAATATGATCAGCTCGGCTATTTGCCTGAAGCGATGTTTAACTTTATTTCCTTACTCGGCTGGTCGCCGGAAGGTGAAGAAGAAATCTTTTCGCAAGAGCAGCTGATCTCCATTTTTGATACGAAACGTCTGTCCAAGAGCCCGGCGGTATTTGATACACACAAGCTGGCTCACTTGAACAACCACTATATCAAACATGCTGATCCGGAACGTATTGCCGAAATGGCTATTCCGCATCTGCAAAAGGCTGGACGTATTTCTTCCGAGCTGTCTGCTGAACAAAAAGAATGGGCTTATACACTGGTACACCTGTACCAGGAGCAGATGAATTCTGCCTCCGATATTGTCGAATTGTCGGAAGTATTCTTCCGTTCCAATCTGGAGCTTGAAAGTGAAGGAGAAGCAGTGCTTGCTGAGGAGCAGGTGCCAACCGTACTGAAGGCATTTGCGGATAAAGTACAGGCGAGCGAAGAGTTTACTCCAAGCAAAATGGCTGCATTGATCAAGGAAGTACAGAAAGAAACCGGCTTTAAGGGCAAACAGCTCTTTATGCCAATTCGTGTAGCCTTGACTGGACAGACGCATGGACGGGATTTGAACCAAACGATCGTACTTCTGGGTCGTGATACGGTGATCGAACGTTTGCTTGCACAAGTAAAATAAGCTTATTCGAGGACATTCCGTTTATTTGGAATCTGAATACAGTCTTATAATGGATGGATTACGTAGCAGGCTGTTGTCAGTCTGAGGCCTTTTCGCTATAATAACAACACAACGAATAATTGATATGATTTATCTAATAGAACAGCAAAGATCGGGAGGAGTAGACTGACCCGGACAGATTCAGAGAGGATGGTCCCGCAGCAAAGAAAGATTTCTTTGGTTGCGGTGGCTGTGAGCCATCCACTGTCCATCAGTCGAAATGCACCCGTGAGCTGCACAGCCGAATCCAGCCCCGCCCTTGTTGATCATGACAAGGGAAAACGTTAGGATAGGTTGTGACGATTGGTTTCCGTTACCAAACCGCTTGAGGGCTCATTCTATCTAAGAATGGACCGAGCAGAGTGGGACCGCGATAAACGCCTCTGCAGCTAAATGCTGCAGGGGCGTTTTTTTTGTTTAGGCGAGTGTGCAGTACACTACCAAGGAACGCGCCGTCCGGTAAGCCGGAGGACGGGAACCTGAACAAGAGGGGAACGAGCATGTTCAAGAAGATCAGATCAGATATCCAGGCGGTGTTTGAAAACGATCCGGCGGCCCGAGGTTGGTTTGAGGTGGTATTCACCTACTCAGGGCTGCATGCGATATGGGCACACCGAATGGCTCATTTTTTATACAAGAGAAGATGGTTCTCGGTTGCCAGGTTCATTTCGCAGGTTAGCCGGTTTATGACAGGAATCGAGATACATCCTGGAGCTACGATCGGAAATCGGTTGTTTATTGACCATGGAATGGGCGTCGTTATTGGAGAAACATGTGAGATTGGCGATGATGTCGTTATCTATCAGGGGGTTACCTTGGGCGGAACAGGGAAAGAAAAAGGGAAGAGACACCCGACCATTGGTAATAATGTGGTTATCTCATCCGGAGCCAAGGTGCTGGGTTCATTTAGCGTGGGGGATCAATGTAACATTGGTGCGAACTCCGTTGTGCTTAAGGAGGTCCCTTCCAATAGTACCGTGGTAGGTATACCGGGCAGAATTGTCAAACAGGATGGTCGACGGGTAGATCGCCTTAGTCAGCAATTGCCCGATCCGGTCGTTGACTCCCTGCGCAGTATGCAAAAAGAACTCGAACGATTGCAGAAAGAAGTACGTACACTGCAGAATGCCCGTGAAAATGAGACTGTGCGTGATACGTGATACAATAAATAAAGGCAGTATAGGATGAAAGGATAAGTGACCATGACGCTTCAGATTTATAATACGATGAGTCGTACCAAAGAGGAATTTGTTCCCCAAGAGCCAGGGAAAGTAAAAATGTATGTCTGCGGACCAACGGTATATGACTACATTCATATCGGGAATGCACGCCCGGTTATCTTTTTCGACACAGTTCGAGGATACCTGGAACAGACAGGACATGATGTGAACTATGTGGTGAACTTCACGGATGTGGATGATAAGCTGATTCGCAAAGCAGAACAACTTGGAACAGATGTTCCTCATGTAGCTGAGAAATTTATTGCTGCCTATTATGAAGACCTTGAGGGATTGGGTATTCCCAAGGCGAGCAGCAATCCGAGAGTAACGGAAAACATGTCGCTGATCATTGATTTTATCCGTGAGCTGGTTGAAAAAGGATTTGCGTATGAAAATGGCGGTGACGTCTATTATCGTACAGGCAAATTCAGCGAATATGGCAAACTTTCGAAACAAAACCTGCAGGAGCTGCAATTTGGAATCCGTGTGGGTGTGGATGAGCGCAAAGAGCATCCCGAAGATTTTGTGCTCTGGAAGGCTGCCAAACCAGGGGAGATCTATTGGTCCAGTCCTTGGGGGGATGGTCGACCAGGCTGGCATATTGAGTGCTCCGCCATGGCTAGGGAATACCTTGGAGATACACTGGACATTCACGGGGGTGGACAGGATTTGCAGTTCCCGCACCATGAGTGCGAATGCGCCCAATCCGAGGTATTAACAGGTAAACCACTTGCGAACTACTGGATGCATAATGGATTCATCCGGATTGATAACGAGAAGATGTCAAAATCACTCGGTAATGGTGTTCTGGTTAAAGACTTGCGGAATCAATATAAACGCGAAGCGATTCGTTATTTCATGTTGTCTACCCACTATCGCAACCCATTGAACTTCACGGATGATACGATGGAGCAGGCACAGAACAGTGTGGACCGGATTGCGAATGCGGTAGGTAACCTGAACCATCGTCTGAATGCAGTAACTGTTGATCAGGATATCACAGCAGAGTTTGCGGCAAGACTCGACCAAATTCGTCAGCAGTATCACGAGAAGATGCAGGATGATTTCAATACGCCTGATGCAATTACTGCTATGTTTGAGTGGGCAGGGGAAGCCAACCAACTGTTGCAGCAAGAGGTAGTTAATGCGGCAGACATTCGCGCACTCCTCGAGTTGTTCAGTGAATTGAATGCTGTGCTGCGCATTTATACTGACGCAGAGCCAGAACTTCTGGACGAGGAAGTAGAACGTCTGATTGAAGAGCGTGTAGAAGCGCGCAAGTCCAAAAACTGGGCAAGAGCGGATGAAATTCGCGATGAATTGTCTGCACGTGGCATTCTACTTGAAGATACGGCGCAGGGCATGAGATGGCGGCGCAAATGAGCGAAGGACATCCAAATACACCAAAACAACAGGAGCAGGTCACAGAGGGAGGATGGTTCCCGTATCCTCCTTCCAGACCTGCGAGGTTGATTCCACCTATTGCGCTGGCCTATATTGGTGATGCGGTATATGAGGTAGCTGTTCGTCAATATCTGTTGTCGAAGGCCAACATGCGTCCCAATCATTTGCACCGTAGTGCAACCGGGTTGGTATCAGCGAAGGCACAGAGCCGCATACTTACAACGATTGAGGCTGAGCTGACAGAGGAAGAACGGGATATCGTCCGGCAAGGGCGGAATGCCAAGTCGGGCAGTGTACCCAAAAATGCAGATGTGCTGGAGTACAGACATGCCACGGCTTTTGAATGTCTCATTGGTTACCTCTATAGCAGTGGTCATCATGATCGCATGATTGAACTGATCGGGCATGGCATTGAGCACGCGGAACAACAATCGCCATCACCGACAAAAAAATAGAAATTTCAACAAAACAACGCATTACAGAGAGGATCGAACAACGATGGAAGAAGAATGGATCGCCGGTAAACACTCCGTGACGGAGGCGCTGCGTTCAGGCCGGACCATTAATAAAATATGGATTGCCGATACAGCACAGAAACATCTGACTCAACCTATTGTCTCGGAAGCTAAAAAACTAGGTATTGTCATTCAACACGTGGACAAGCGTAAGCTGGATCAAACGGTACCAGGCATTCAGCATCAGGGGGTAGTTGCTCAAGCGGCACCTTACGCTTATGTGGAGGTAGAAGACATTCTTGCCGCAGCAAAAGCGAAGAATGAGCATCCTTTCCTGATTCTGCTGGATGAGATTGAAGATCCGCATAACCTGGGGTCCATTTTGCGGACAGCGGACTGCACGGGTGCGCATGGCGTCATTGTACCCAAACGTCGCTCGGCTGCGGTAACCGTGACAGTATCCAAAACATCAGCAGGCGCTGTGGAGTACGTGCCAGTGGCTCGTGTAAGTAATCTTGGACAGACCATCGATCGCCTCAAAGAGGAAGGTGTATGGGTTGTAGGGACAGATGTCACGGCTCATGAAGGTGTCTTTGGTAATGGAGTCTTTACTGGCCCTGTGGCATTGGTAATCGGAAATGAGAACAAGGGAATGGGACGGCTTATTCGTGAGAAATGCGATGTGCTGATCAAATTACCAATGCAAGGTCAGATTAATTCCCTGAATGCTTCCGTGGCAGCCGGGGTTGTCATGTATGAAGTGCTCCGTTCGCGTCAAGCGCAGGAATAGAAGGTATGGCTGATTCCCGTGATGTGCTTCTTGTAGACGGGTACAACATGATTGGCGACTGGCCGGAATTAACCAAACTGGCGGAAAGTGGGCTGGAAGAAGCGCGAAACAGGCTTCTCTTTCGTCTTGCAGATTACCAGGCTTTCTCCGGCCGTCGAGTCATTGTTGTGTTTGACGCCTACCTCGTGCCTGGACTCGGTAAATCCTTTACTCAGAGCAAAGTGCAGATCTATTTTACAAAGGAAAAAGAGACGGCAGACGAATGCATTGAGAGACTCGTTCGGGAACTAAGCATGCGAAGACGCCAAATTTATGTGGCTACGAGCGATATGGTAGAGCAACATGTCATATTTGGACAGGGAGCGTTACGTGTATCTGCGAGGGAGTTGCTAATTGAAGTTGAGCAGAACGAAAAAGAATTAAAAAAACGACTGGAAGAAGATCAGGCGAAGACCACGCGTAACACACTCGGGGGCAAGTTGAGTCCCGATGTATTAAAAGAGTTTGAGCGATGGCGCCGGGAATAACAGCACGTTTTTACAAATTTTAGAATATTGAAAGTCTTGACATTTATGTTATTGATGTTCTTTTTTAGGCAGAGCGTGGTTGACGGTGTGAGGTACCATCATATATACTGATCCTATATTTCATAGAGTAGAGTAACGGGGTACCTTGCGTTGCAGCCGGAGGGATTGTCTGTGAGTGTCGACCTCAAAGATATCATGTTATCCAAGTATGATTACCAAAGTGACGAAGACATTGTCGAAGCTTTCCGTGAAGGCGAAAGCGAAGCGTTAGAGTTTTTGATTAACAAATATCGTAACTTTGTACGCGCCAAGGCAAGATCTTATTTTCTGATTGGGGCAGACCGGGAAGATATTATTCAAGAAGGAATGATTGGCCTCTACAAATCCATTCGAGATTTCAAAGGGGACAAGCTGGCTTCGTTCAAGGCTTTTGCCGAACTGTGTATTACAAGACAGATCATCACGGCGATTAAGACAGCAACACGTCAGAAACATATTCCACTTAATTCTTATGTATCTCTGGACAAGCCTATTTATGACGAAGAGTCTGATCGTACGTTACTCGATGTGATTTGTGGAACTCAGGTCAGTGATCCGGAAGAACTTATCATCAATCAGGAAGAGTTTGTGGGCCTGGAAGATAAAATGTCCGAGATTCTGAGTGATCTGGAACGTAAAGTATTGATGTTGTATCTGGACGGGAGATCTTATCAAGAGATTGCAGTAGATTTGGACAGACATGTGAAGTCCATTGATAATGCACTTCAGCGCGTCAAGCGCAAACTTGAAAAGTACCTGGAAGTTCGAGATAATTAAACACATGTTGTCGTTGACGGAAAAGGCTCGGTGTTTGAGTCTTTTTTTAGTGTCTCAAGTTTATAAAATCTAAGAATGTTTATACTAGTAATCGCTCGGTCCATGCAGGAGAAGAGAAAAACAGAGATGAGAAACGAATGTACGTTGTACGGAAGTAATACCCAATGAATGAAAGGCTATTCTTTCATTGACATGGTTATACCCTTGTGATAAAGTGTTTTAGGTAGGCCTAAATTTATGGCTTTTTTTTCAGGATCAATTTAGAGACTCTGCTTGAATGTGGAAGTCTTCGGGAGGTGTACATCATGCGGGTAATTATTACTTTGGCTTGTACTAACTGCAAACAAAGAAATTACACTACGACAAAAAACAAGCGTAATCACCCCGACCGCATGGAGATGAAGAAATTTTGCAAGTTTTGTAACGAGCAGACTTCTCATCGCGAAACCAGATAGTTTTTGGAGGTGTCGGCGTGAAACGAAGTTTCAAATCTCTGATTTCCTTTTTCTCAGAAAGCTGGGCTGAACTTAAAAAAGTTCGCTGGCCTAATCGTAAAGAGCTGACCAACTACACATTGATCGTACTTGGTACTGTTGTGGTTATGACGCTGTTTTTTTGGGTCATTGACATTGGCATCTCCTTTGTGATCGAAGCGATTATTTAAGAAGGGTTCCGGTGGCTTGATATGGAAAAAAGATGGTACGTCGTTCATACCTATTCAGGGTATGAGAACAAGGTCAAAGCCAATTTGGAAAAACGCGTAGAGTCTATGGGCATGGAAGACAAGATATTCCGCGTTCTTGTTCCTATGGAAGAAGAAGTGGTAAACAAGGACGGTAAGAAAAAGACCGTTATGCGTAAAGTTTATCCCGGTTATGTCTTGGTGGAAATGGTACAGACGGATGATTCTTGGTATGTTGTTCGCAACACACCAGGTGTTACAGGATTTGTCGGTTCGACAGGTTCTGGGTCCAAACCAACTGCATTGTTGCCTGAAGAAGTGGAACAAATTCTGAAGCACATGGGTATGGTTGAGCCTAAGCCGAAAATTGAGTTCGAAATTAAGGAATCCGTACGTATTAAAGTCGGTCCTTTTGCGAATTTCGTAGGCTCCGTGGAAGAAATTTTGGTAGATAAAAGCAAGTTGAAAGTGCACGTGAACATGTTTGGACGGGAAACACCGCTTGAGTTGGAATATACGCAAGTGGAGAAGATATAATTTCTTCAAGTTTCTTGTGGGAGGGTTGAAAAACCCGTTAACCACTATTTTGCAAGGAGGTGTCAATCATGGCGAAAAAAGTTATTAAAATGGTAAAACTGCAGATTCCAGCAGGTAAAGCAAACCCAGCACCACCAGTAGGTCCGGCTTTGGGTCAAGCAGGTGTCAACATCATGGCATTCTGTAAAGAATTCAACGCTCGTACAGCTGATCAAGCGGGATTGATTATTCCAGTTGAAATTTCTGTATTCGAGGACCGTTCCTTTACTTTCATCACTAAAACTCCACCAGCAGCAGTTCTGTTGAAAGTGGCAGCTAAAGTTGAAAAAGGATCCGGCGAACCGAACAAGAAAAAAGTTGCTACTGTTAAACGTGATGCGGTACGTCAAATCGCAGAAACAAAAATGCCTGACCTGAATGCAGCAGACGTTGAGTCCGCTATGCGTATGGTCGAAGGTACTGCCCGCAGCATGGGTATCACCATCGAAGACTAATTTTCATAAGAAACATGGCTTCGTAAAACCGGTCGATTCGCGACCGGTTGATGTGGGAGGTATATCCGCTAACACCACAAAGGAGGAATAAAACATGGCTAAACACGGTAAAAAATACCTGGAAGCTGCTAAGCTGATTGACAGCGAAGCAACTTACGAGCCTTCAGAAGCTGTAGAGCTTGTGAAAAAGGCAGCTACTGCAAAATTCGATGAAACAATCGAAGCAGCAGTTCGTTTGGGTGTAGACCCTCGTAAGCAAGACCAGGCTGTACGTGGTGTTGTTGTCTTGCCACACGGCACAGGTAAAACACAACGCGTATTGGTATTTGCAAAAGGTGACAAAGCGAAAGAAGCGGAAGCGGCTGGCGCGGATTATGTTGGTGATGCAGACATGATCAACAAAATCCAACAAGGCTGGTTCGAATTCGACGTCTGCGTAGCGACACCAGATATGATGAGTGAAGTAGGTAAATTGGGCCGACTGCTCGGCGGTAAAGGTCTGATGCCTAACCCTAAAGCCGGAACGGTAACTTTCGATGTAACTAAGGCTGTTCAAGAAATTAAAGCCGGTAAAATCGAATATCGTCTGGATCGTGCAGGTCAAATTCATGCACCGATTGGTAAAGCTTCTTTCTCTTCTGAGCAACTTAATGAGAACTTCAAAGCTCTCATGGAAGCTCTGAATCGTGCTAAACCAGCGGCAGCAAAAGGTGTTTATCTGAAGAATGTTAGTCTTTCTTCCACGATGGGCCCTGGCGCACGCGTGAACGCAGCAGCTTTTAGATAATATCTCTTGACAGGCTTGTCCTGTTTTTGATAAGATATAAAAGTTGTGAGTCCGAGTGACTGACCGTTGACATTTGAATATGCTTGCCGTAGACAGTAGGTGCCTTTTGGCTTAATTTCCTGCCGAGGTGTGATTATAGAACTTAGAACGATGCAAATCGATGATGAGTATATATCAAGCCTTCGTGATTCTACGGAGGCTTTTCTTAATGGGATAAATTTGATCAGGAGGTGTACAGATTGGCAAACGCAAAAGTGATTCAAGCAAAACAAGAATCCGTTGATGCAGTAACAGCAAAATTGCGCGAGAGCGTTACAACTGTTGTTGTTGACTATCGCGGATTGAACGTTGCCCAAGTAACTGAGTTGCGTAAGCAACTTCGTGAAGCAGGGATCGAATTCCAAGTGCTGAAAAACTCGTTGCTTCGCCGTGCAGCTGCAGCAGCAGAACTGACAGAACTCGATAGTGTTCTTACAGGTCCTACTGCAATTGCATTCAGCGTAGATGACGTTGTGGCTCCAGCTAAAATTCTGAACGACTTCGCGAAAAAGAACGATGCACTGGAATTGAAAGGTGCAGTCGTAGAAGGTCGCGTAATCGGAGTAGAAGAAGTTAAGGCATTGGCAGAACTGCCATCCCGCGATGGACTCCTCTCCATGCTCCTCAGCGTGCTTCAAGCGCCAGTGCGCAACTTCGCGCTTGCGGTTAAAGCAGTTGCAGAAAAAGAAGAGCAAGGCGCGTAAGCAACTTGATCTGAATGCTGCTTAGGCGGCAAATGAATTAAAAAAAATAATATTATATATGGAGGTTCACTCATGAGTAAAGAGCAAATCTTGGAAGCAATCAAAGGCATGACTGTACTGGAATTGAACGATCTTGTTAAAGCAATCGAAGAAGAATTCGGCGTAACTGCTGCAGCTCCAGTAGCTGCTGCAGGTGCGGTAGCTTCTGCTGAAGCTGAGCAATCCGAGTTCGACGTAATCTTGACTAGCGCTGGTGCTTCCAAAATCAACGTTATCAAAGCAGTTCGCGAAATCACAGGTCTTGGCCTGAAAGAAGCAAAAGAATTGGTTGACAACGCTCCAAAAGCATTGAAAGAAAAAGTTGCTAAAGAAGAAGCAGAAGCGGTTAAAGCTAAGCTTGAAGAAGCAGGCGCTTCAGTTGAAGTTAAATAATTTAGCTATTACAAGCTAAATGAACAAAACAACAAACCCCTTGACTTATATCAAGGGGTTTGTTGCTGTAATTGTAAATGGAAAGTGAGTGAGGGCATGTCCAATCATTATTATTCGGACAAACCGCAAGTGGCGCATGATCGCAGAGCAACTGAAGCGGTTCTTCGCGGATTCAGTCTGCGATTCGTGACGGATGCCGGTGTGTTTTCCAAAAACGGAATCGATTATGGCAGCAGAGTATTGATTGATGCGATAGAGTTGCCATCAGGGGCTCATGTTCTCGATGTGGGCTGTGGATACGGGCCAATGGGTCTTACAGCAGCCAAACTTGTACCGGATGGGCATGTCACCATGATCGATATCAACGAGAGAGCCGTTGAACTTTCCAGGGAAAATGCAAAAGCGAACGGAATTAACAATGTTACGGTATTGCAAAGTAATCTACTGGCTGAAGTGAAAAAGCAAGATTTTGACGTTATCCTAACCAACCCGCCTATACGGGCTGGGAAAGATACGGTTCATACTATTTTCGAACAGGCACATCGCCATCTGAAGGTAGGCGGTTCGTTGTGGATTGTCATTCAAAAGAAACAAGGAGCCCCGTCAGCGAAAGCGAAATTGGAATCTTTGTTTAGCAGAGTGGAAGAAGTGACGAAGGATAAAGGCTATCGGATTTTCAAAGCGGTGAAATCGGAATAGGTATCTACCAAAAGCAGAATCCGAGTTTGTAAAGTAAGCAGGGGATCATTTTTTTTGCAATAGGACTATTGACTTGAAATTCAGGTCGTGGTATAGTTGTAAAATGTCAGTATTAAGATGCCCTACTTGGCTTTAGCTAACTAAAAATGTCAACCTTTTTTTACGCCGAACGGGCTTATTATGCCTACGTTTGGCGTATAATATGTACATTTTGGGCAAACTGGGGATAAGAATGATTTGGAAAGACATCCGCCGATCAAAGTTGCTCTTTTTTCGAACGACATTTCGAGTAAGGGCTTTTCTTTATTTGTGGATGCATTGCTTTGCTCTGTATGTGTACCATTATAAGGTTACAAACAGAGGTTCGCAACGAAATTTTTAAAGTGAGTAGACATTGAGGGGTGAGTTTAAGTTGGCAGGACATCTTGTTCAATATGGTCGACGCACTCGGCGCAGTTATGCACGAATTAACGAGATACTCGAAGTTCCGAACCTGATTGAAATCCAACAAAAATCCTATGATTGGTTTTTGGAGGAAGGGTTGCGCGAAATGTTCCAGGATATCTCGCCGATCCAGGATTTTACAGGTAACTTGATTTTGGAATTTATCGATTACAGTCTCGGTGAACCGAAGTATACAGTAGACGACGCGAAAGAGCGTGACGTTACGTATGCAGCACCGCTTCGGGTCAAAGTCCGGCTCATTAATAAGGAAACCGGCGAAGTCAAAGAGCAGGAAGTATTCATGGGAGATTTCCCGCTGATGACCAACACGGGCACATTTATTATTAATGGTGCGGAACGGGTTATTGTCAGCCAGTTGGTTCGCTCTCCTAGCGTTTACTTCAGTACCAAAGTAGATAAAAACGCCAAAAAAACGTATACCGCTACAGTTATTCCTAACCGCGGCGCTTGGTTGGAACTGGAGATGGACGCGAAGGATGTTGTTTACGTCCGGATCGACCGTACACGTAAAATACCGGTTACGGTTCTCCTGCGTTCACTTGGTTTTGGCACAGATGCTGAGATTCTGGATCTGCTCGGTAATGACGAATATATCCGCAACACACTGGACAAAGACAACACGGATTCCACGGAGAAAGCACTCATTGAGATCTATGAGCGTCTTCGTCCGGGCGAGCCTCCAACGCTGGATAATGCGAAAAGCTTGCTCGTAGCACGTTTCTTTGATCCAAAACGTTATGACCTGGCTAATGTAGGTCGTTACAAAATGAATAAAAAACTTCACATCAAAAACCGTTTGTTTAACCAGCGCTTGGCTGAGTCACTTGTTGACGCTGAGACAGGTGAGATCATTGCTGAAGCAGGTCAAATGGTTGATCGTCGTTTGTTGGATGAAATCATGCCGTATCTGGAGAAGAGCGTTGGATTCCGCACGTATCACGTGGGTAACGGCGTTTTGGATGCCAATGATATCCCTATGCAAACGATTGATGTGTTCTCACCAACTGAAGATGGTAAAGTGGTCAAACTGATTGCCAATGCAAACATTGACAAGTCCGTTAAAAACGTGACACCGGCGGATATTATTTCGTCCATCAGTTATTTCCTTAACCTTCTACAGGGAATTGGTAGCACGGATGATATCGATCATCTGGGTAACCGTCGTTTGCGTTCGGTGGGTGAACTCCTGCAGAACCAGTTCCGTATCGGTTTGTCCCGTATGGAGCGTGTGGTTCGTGAGAGAATGTCCATTCAGGATGCTAACGTAATTACACCACAGGCTTTGATTAACATACGTCCTGTTATTGCATCCATTAAAGAGTTCTTTGGTAGCTCTCAGTTGTCACAGTTTATGGATCAAACGAACCCGCTGGGTGAGTTGACACATAAACGTCGTTTGTCCGCACTCGGACCCGGTGGTTTGACGCGTGAGCGCGCAGGTATGGAAGTGCGTGACGTCCATCCATCCCACTATGGCCGTATGTGTCCAATCGAGACGCCAGAGGGACCAAACATCGGTTTGATCAACTCCTTGTCTACGTTCGCTCGTGTGAATGAATATGGCTTCATTGAAGCTCCATATCGTTGGGTTGATCCGAAGACAGGTATTGTAACCGAGCAAATTGATTACCTGACAGCGGATGAAGAGGACAACTATGTTATCGCGCAAGCGAATGCGAAGTTGAACGAAGACGGTACATTTGAAGAAGAAGCGATCATTGTACGTTACAACAAACAGTCGGATAACATCCTTACGATGCCGAGTGAGCGAGTTGACTACATGGACGTATCGCCTAAACAGGTTGTATCCGTCGCTACAGCGCTGATCCCGTTCCTTGAGAACGATGACTCCAACCGTGCACTCATGGGATCTAACATGCAGCGGCAGGCGGTTCCACTCTTGATTCCTAAAGCACCACTTGTAGGAACAGGCATGGAGCACAAAGCTGCAAAAGATTCTGGTGTATGTATTGTCTCCGATTATGACGGAATTATTGAACGTTCTTCTGCGAACGAGATTTGGGTCCGTCGTGTTGAAGAAGTGGACGGTCAGGAAGTTAAAGGCGATATCGTTAAATATAAATTACACAAATTTATGCGTTCGAACCAAGGAACATGCATTAACCAGCGTCCGATTGTCAAAAGAGGTGCTGCTGTCAAAGCTGGCGATATCCTCGCTGATGGTCCTTCAACGGAAATGGGTGAATTGGCTCTGGGACGTAACGTTGTTGTTGCCTTCATGACTTGGGAAGGTTACAACTACGAGGATGCGATCTTGCTCAGTGAAAAACTCGTTAAGGAAGATGTATACACATCCATCCATATCGAGGAGTATGAGTCAGAAGCACGTGATACCAAGCTCGGACCTGAAGAGATCACACGTGACATCCCTAACGTTGGGGAAGAAGCGTTGCGTAACTTGGATGAGCGCGGTATTATCCGCATCGGTGCTGAGATCAGTGCTGGCGACATTCTGGTTGGTAAAGTAACACCTAAGGGTGTAACAGAGCTGACAGCAGAAGAACGTCTCTTGCATGCGATCTTTGGTGAGAAAGCACGTGAAGTACGTGATACTTCCTTGCGTGTACCACATGGTACTGACGGTATCGTAGTAGACGTGAAAGTATTTACCCGTGAAAACGGTGATGAGCTGCCTCCAGGTGTTAACCAACTCGTTCGTGTATATATCGCTCAAAAACGGAAAATTTCCGAGGGTGATAAAATGGCCGGACGTCACGGTAACAAAGGGGTCGTGGCCCGCATCTTGCCGGAAGAAGATATGCCTTTCCTGCCAGACGGTACACCGGTTCAGATCGTTCTTAACCCACTGGGCGTACCTTCCCGGATGAATATCGGTCAAGTACTCGAAGTTCACTTGGGTATGGCCGCGATGCAACTGGGTATTCACGTAGCAACTCCTGTATTCGACGGAGCGAAGGAGTATGACGTCTTCGATACGATGGAAGAAGCAGGTATGCAACGTAATGGTAAAACTGTCCTGTATGATGGTCGTACAGGAGAAGAATTTGAACGTGAAGTTACCGTAGGTGTCATGCACATGATCAAATTGGCACACATGGTTGATGATAAAATCCATGCCCGTTCCACAGGTCCTTACTCACTTGTTACGCAACAGCCATTGGGTGGTAAAGCCCAATTTGGTGGACAGCGTTTCGGGGAGATGGAAGTATGGGCACTTGAGGCATACGGTGCAGCTTATACACTGCAAGAAATCTTGACTGTTAAATCCGATGACGTTGTTGGTCGGGTTAAAACGTATGAATCCATTGTCAAAGGTGAAAATGTTCCGGAACCAGGCGTTCCTGAATCATTCAAAGTATTGATTAAAGAGCTGCAAAGCTTGGGTATGGACGTTAAGATTTTGAGCGAAGATGAGCAAGAGATTGAAATGAGAGAAATGGACGATGAAGATGACGCTGCGAGCGATAAGCTCAGCCTCAACCTTGAGGGTACAGAGGTCGGAGCGGAATAAACCGCTTCGAGCGCATGATGACCGGCGTTTTTCATCAGGCTCGCGTCTTTCTCCGGCTTCGGCCGGAGTGGGCGTAACCTAGAATACAGGAATTGGTTAAGGAGGGTTGCTCCTTGTTGGACGTCAACAATTTCGAATACATGAAGATCGGGCTTGCTTCCCCAGAGAAAATTCGTTCTTGGTCCCGCGGAGAAGTGAAAAAACCGGAAACGATCAACTATCGTACGTTGAAACCGGAAAAAGAAGGGCTATTCTGCGAAAAGATTTTTGGCCCTACAAAAGACTGGGAATGTCATTGCGGTAAATACAAACGCGTCCGTTATAAAGGCGTTGTCTGTGATCGTTGTGGCGTTGAAGTAACACGTGCGAAAGTACGCCGCGAACGGATGGGCCATATTGAGCTCGCTGCTCCGGTATCGCATATCTGGTACTTCAAAGGTATTCCGAGCCGTATGGGTCTTGCCCTGGATATGTCTCCAAGATCTCTTGAAGAGATTATTTATTTTGCATCATATGTTGTAACTGATCCAGGAGAAACTCCACTGGAGAAAAAACAGCTGTTGTCCGAGAAAGAATACCGCAGCTACCGTGAAAAATACGGCTATGGTTTCCAGGCTGGCATGGGCGCAGAAGCGGTTAAAAAATTGCTTCAAGACCTTGACATAGACAAAGAGCTCGAGTTCCTGAAAGAAGAGCTCCGGACTGCGCAAGGACAACGTCGTAATCGTGCAATCAAACGTCTGGAAGTTATCGAAGCATTCCGCAACTCCGGCAACAAGCCAGAGTGGATGATCATGGATGTACTTCCTGTTATCCCGCCGGAACTTCGTCCAATGGTACAGTTGGATGGTGGACGTTTTGCAACGTCTGACCTGAATGACTTGTATCGCCGTGTAATCAACCGGAACAACCGTCTGAAACGTCTGCTTGATCTGGGCGCGCCAGATATTATCGTGCAAAATGAAAAACGGATGTTGCAGGAAGCTGTTGACGCATTGATCGATAATGGTCGTCGCGGACGCCCGGTAACGGGTCCTGGTAACCGTCCATTGAAATCTCTCAGCCACATGCTGAAAGGTAAACAAGGACGTTTCCGTCAGAACTTGCTCGGTAAACGGGTTGACTATTCTGGTCGTTCCGTTATCGTTGTTGGACCTTACCTGAAAATGTATCAGTGTGGTCTGCCAAAAGATATGGCACTTGAATTGTTCAAGCCTTTCGTTATGAAAGAGCTTGTAAATAAGGGGCTTGCCCACAATATCAAGAGCGCAAAACGTAAAGTTGAGCGTGTAAGTCCTGAGGTATGGGATGTTCTTGAAGAAGTAATCAAGGAGCATCCGGTTCTGTTGAACCGTGCCCCTACGCTTCACAGACTCGGTATTCAAGCGTTTGAACCGATTCTCGTTGAAGGTAAAGCAATTCGTCTTCACCCGCTCGTATGTACGGCATACAATGCCGACTTTGACGGTGACCAAATGGCCGTGCACGTTCCGTTGTCCGCTGAAGCTCAAGCGGAAGCACGTATCCTGATGCTTGCATCTGGTAACATTTTGAACCCGAAAGACGGTAAACCGGTTGTTACTCCTTCCCAGGATATGGTGCTTGGTTCTTACTACCTCACTATGGACAACAAGGAAGAAAAGGGCACAGGTATGATCTTGCGTACAGTTAACGAAGCTGTATCGGCATACCAACGTGGTACTGCTGGTCTGCATGCGCGTGTAGCTATTCCGGTTAAGGCGCTTGGTAAAACAAGCTTCACGGAAGAACAGCAAGAAGGAATGTTGCTGACAACTATCGGTAAAATTATCTTCAATGAAATTTTCCCGGCAAGCTTCCCGTATATCAATGATGCGACTCGTGCTAACCTGTACCAAGGTACTGCAGATCACTCATTTGTATATGAAAAAGGTGCTGATCTCAGAGAAGCTATTATGAATGCTCCTCTGGCTGGCGGTGTCGGTAAAGAATACCTCGGCTCCATCATTGCACGTTGTTTTGAAATTTATCACACAACGGAAACAGCCGTTATTTTGGATAAAATCAAACAACTTGGATTCACATACTCTACACGTGCCGGTATTACGGTTGCGGTATCTGATGTTATCGTTCCGCCTGAGAAGTTTGAAATTCTTAGACAATCTGAGGAAAAAGCACAAATCGTTACGAATCAGTACCGTCGTGGTCTGATTACGAATGAAGAGCGCTATGACCGTATCATTGATATCTGGTCAAAATCCAAAGATGACATCACTGAGATTCTGATGAAGTCCATGGATCGTTACAACTCGATCATGATGATGGTTGACTCCAAAGCACGGGGTAACAAATCGCAAATCACCCAATTGGGCGGTATGCGTGGTCTGATGGCCAACCCATCCGGTCGAATCATCGAACTCCCAATCAAATCGAACTTCCGTGAAGGTTTGACGGTACTCGAGTACTTTATCTCCACTCACGGAGCGCGTAAAGGTTTGGCGGATACAGCCCTGCGTACAGCCGATTCAGGTTACCTGACTCGTCGTCTCGTAGACGTAGCCCAAGATGTAATCGTGCGTGATGATGATTGTGGTACAGATAAAGGCTTTACGGTAAGTCGTATCCAGGATGGTAAAGAGGTTATCGAAGATCTCTATGACCGTATTGAAGGCAGATACTGCTTCGAGACAGTTCGTCATCCGGAAACGAAAGAAATCATTGTAGGTCGCAATGAATTGATTGACTCCGATAAAGCAGAAGCGATCATCAAGGCAGGTATTACTAAATTGCAAATCCGCTCCGTCCTCAGCTGCCGTGCAAGTCATGGTGTCTGCAAGAAGTGTTATGGTCGCAACCTCGCGACTGGTAAACACGTGGAGATTGGTGAAGCAGTTGGTATTATTGCAGCACAGTCCATTGGTGAGCCGGGAACACAGCTTACAATGCGTACATTCCACACCGGTGGTGTAGCCGGAGACGATATTACGCAAGGTTTGCCGCGTATCCAGGAGTTGTTTGAAGCTCGTAATCCTAAGGGTCAAGCAACGATCAGTGAGATTGATGGTGTAGTTAAAGAGATTCGCGAAGCGAAAGATCGTCGTGAAATCGAAATTCAAGGTGAGGCGGAATCCAAAGTTTACTCCGTTACCTACGGTTCCCGTGTGCGCGTAAGCGAAGGCGCGGAAGTTGAAGCAGGTGACGAGTTGACAGACGGTTCCATTGATCCAAAAGAGATGTTACGGATTAAAGGCATACGTGGTGTACAAAACTACATTCTGCAGGAAGTACAGCGCGTATATCGTAACCAAGGCGTAGAAATTAACGATAAGCACGTTGAAGTCATGATCCGTCAAATGCTGCGTAAAATCCGCATCGTAGATGCAGGAGATACTACGTTGTTGCCGGGATCGTTCGTGGATATGCATGAGTACGAAAGAGCTAACAAAATTGCGATTCTTAGTGATAAAGAGCCAGCGGTTGCTAAACCAATCCTGCTCGGTATTACGAAAGCATCCCTGGAAACAGACTCCTTCCTCTCGGCGGCTTCGTTCCAAGAAACTACACGTGTACTGACAGATGCAGCGATCAAAGGTAAAGTCGATCAGTTGCTCGGTCTGAAGGAAAATGTAATCATCGGTAAATTGATCCCTGCTGGTACAGGTATGCACCGTTACCGCAGCATCAAATTTGCTGAGCCAGAAGATGGCCAATCTTCAGTAGAAGAACTTGAGCCAGTTTCGGTTGATTAAATAGATTCCTCCTCATTTAGAGGGGAATGAAAGTTTTGTGCGTCAGGAGGCGGACGCTTGTATAATGCAGGCGGACGAATCCTGATGTACGTAAACTTTTAAAAAAATGTTTTAGGATTAGCATTGACAATGCTTGCGCTAGATGCTAATATATCAAAGGTGCGTGGGCAGCTGATTGTACATGGTTCTATTCGGAGGAATACACAATGTCTAATGAAAAAGCCTTGCAAGATGCTCATGTCAAAATAGGTACCAAACAGACCATGCGGATGGTGCAGACAGGTATGGCTTCTGAAGTCTATGTCGCAGAAGATAGTGATCCGCAGCTCACTTCCAAAATCATTGCTTTGTGTGAACAACACGATGTGAAGTACACGAAAGTGGATACAATGAAAAATCTCGGCAAAGCTTGCGGGATTGGAGTGGGAGCAGCTATGGCTGCTGTCGTAAAATGATAGTGTAAGGAACGTTTTTGTCCGAGAACTTTTAGGGATTCTCTAAGGCAAAAACTTTTCATTTGTCTTTTTATGAACCGCCTGGGTCTGTGGACTTAGCGAAAAGAGGTTTGTAAAGAAACATGAATATTTGAGGAAGGGGGTGGCAATCACATGCCAACTATTAATCAACTGGTTCGTAAAGGACGTCAAGCAAAAGTTGAGAAGTCAAAATCTCCAGCTTTGCAAAAAGGATTCAACGCTTTGAAACGTGAATCTACTAACATCAGTGCCCCACAAAAACGTGGTGTCTGCACTCGTGTAGGTACAATGACTCCACGTAAACCAAACTCTGCACTTCGTAAGTATGCCCGTGTTCGTTTGACGAACCGTCTCGAGGTTACTGCTTATATCCCGGGAATCGGACATAACCTTCAAGAGCACAGTGTGGTATTGATCCGCGGAGGTAAAGTTAAAGACCTTGCGGGAGTTCGTTATCACATCGTTCGTGGAGCTCTCGATACTGCAGGCGTAAACAACCGTATGCAAGCTCGTTCGAAATACGGTGCAAAACGTCCAAAAGCTAAAAAAGCCTAAACCATTATAAGCAGAAAACCTGAAAGCCTTCTGGCTTAGGTCTGGAAGGTACAGGGTCTGCTGAACAAGAAAGAAAGGGGGATATCCATGCCACGCAAAGGTCCAGTTACGAAAAGAGACGTGTTGCCTGATCCATTGTACAATAGCAAGTTGGTTACTCGTTTAATCAACCGCATCATGATCGGCGGAAAACGCGGTGTTGCTCAAAGCATTCTGTATAATGCGTTCAAGTTGATTCAAGAACGTACGGGTAATGACCCTATGGAAGTATTTGAAGCAGCAATCAAGAATATCATGCCAGTCCTGGAAGTTAAAGCTCGCCGTGTCGGCGGTGCCAACTACCAAGTACCAATCGAGGTGAAACCAGAGAGACGTACTGCTCTGGGATTACGTTGGCTCGTGAACTACTCCCGCAACCGCGGTGAGAAAACAATGGAAGAGCGTTTGGCGGCTGAGATCATTGACGCTTCCAACAACACAGGCGCTTCCGTTAAAAAACGTGAAGATACGCACAAAATGGCTGAAGCGAACAAAGCGTTTGCTCACTACCGTTGGTAGGATTCAGTTCACAATAAAAAAACTTCAATTTTGAAGGGAGACCCATTTCATGGCTAGAGAGTTCTCCTTAAAAAATACACGTAATATCGGGATCATGGCTCATATTGATGCGGGTAAAACCACGACAACTGAGCGGATCCTGTTTTACACAGGACGTACGCACAAAATCGGTGAAGTACACGAAGGCGCTGCGACAATGGACTGGATGGAACAGGAACAGGAGCGCGGAATTACGATTACTTCCGCTGCAACTACCGCTGCTTGGAAAGGCCACCGCGTTAATATTATTGATACCCCGGGACACGTTGACTTCACTGTTGAAGTTGAACGTTCCCTTCGTGTATTGGACGGAGCAGTTGGTGTATTCAGTGCGAAAGAAGGCGTTGAGCCTCAGTCGGAAACCGTATGGAGACAGGCTGACAAGTACGGCGTACCTCGTATCGCATATGTAAATAAAATGGATATCATCGGTGCTGACTTCCTGAACGTTGTATCTGACATGCGTGATCGCCTTCAAGCGAACGCTGTTGCGATTCAACTTCCAATCGGCGCTGAAAATGATTTCACTGGTATCATCGATATCGTTGCACAAAGAGCTCATATGTACAAAGATGATCTTGGTCAAGATATCGAAGAAACCGACATTCCTGCAGAATTTGCAGATCAAGTTGAAGAACTTCGCAACGAGTTGATTGAGCGCGTTGCTGAACTGGATGAAGATTTGACAATGAAATACCTGGAAGGCGAAGAGATCACAATTGATGAGATCAAAGCCGTACTCCGTAAAGGTGTTGTAGATGTTAAGATCTTCCCGGTTATCTGTGGATCCTCGTATCGTAACAAAGGTGTTCAACTGATGTTGGATGCTGTTATCGATTACTTGCCAGCTCCAACAGATGTTCCATCGATCACTGGACATCTTGAAGATGGAACTGAAGCAGTCCGTCAGTCATCCGATGAAGAGCCCTTCTCCGCATTGGCATTCAAAATCATGACGGACCCTTACGTTGGTAAATTGACATTCTTCCGCGTATACTCTGGTGTTCTTCAATCCGGATCATATGTATTGAATGCCACTAAAAACAAACGTGAGCGTATCGGTCGTATCCTTCAAATGCATGCGAACAGCCGTCAAGAAATCACTGTAGTTTACTCCGGTGATATTGCAGCTGCCGTAGGTTTGAAAGATACGGGTACAGGTGATACACTATGTGATGAGAAAAATCCGGTTATCCTGGAGTCAATGAACTTCCCTGATCCGGTTATCGAAATCGCCGTTGAACCTAAAACCAAAGCTGACCAAGATAAAATGGGTGTTGCTCTCGGTAAGTTGACTGAAGAGGATCCAACTCTTCGTGCTCATACTGACGAAGAAACAGGCCAAACAATCTTGGCAGGTATGGGTGAGCTTCACCTTGATATCATCATCGACCGTATGCGTCGTGAGTTCAAGGTTGAAACTACTGTGGGTAAACCACAAGTAGCTTACCGTGAAACATTCCGTGCTCCAGCGCGCGTTGAAGGTAAATTCGTACGTCAATCCGGTGGTCGTGGTCAATACGGTCACGTATGGGTTGAATTCGAACCTCTCGAGCCGGGTACAGGCAGCCAGTTCGAAAGTAAGGTTGTCGGTGGTTCCGTGCCAAGAGAATACATTCAACCTGCACTGTCAGGGATTGAAGAGCAAATGAAAAACGGCGTTATTGCAGGCTTCCCGCTTGTTGACGTTAAGGCTACAATCGTAGACGGATCTTACCATGATGTCGATTCCAATGAGATGGCATTTAAAATTGCCGGATCTATGGCGCTTAAAGCGGCTAAAGACAAGTGTAAACCAGTTCTGCTTGAGCCTATCATGAAAGTAGAAGTAACTGTTCCAGAAGAGTACATGGGTGACGTAATGGGTATGTTGAACTCCCGTCGTGGCCGCATTGAAGGTATGGATTCCCGTAGCGGAGCTCAAATCATTCGTGCTAAGGTGCCTCTGTCTGAAATGTTTGGTTACTCTACAACTCTTCGTTCCGGTACTCAAGGACGCGGCGTATTCTCCATGGAACTCTCTCACTATGAAGAAGTTCCTAAGAGCATCGCTGAAGAAATCGTTGCCAAAACAAAAGGCACCGAGTAGTTTTCTCACACTGGATGCAAGTGCATAAGAATTTAATTCGGAGCACTTCATTCAGTGAAAACATAAAATTATAATTTTAAGGAGGCCACGTTCAAATGGCAAAGGCTAAATACGAACGTAATAAACCCCACGTTAACATCGGTACTATTGGTCACGTCGATCACGGTAAAACAACTCTGACTGCTGCAATCACAACTGTATTGTCCAAAACTTACGGTGGTGCTGCAATTGCATTCGACCAAATCGACAAAGCTCCAGAAGAGCGCGAACGCGGTATCACAATCTCCACATCACACGTTGAGTACGAAACTGACACTCGTCACTACGCTCACGTTGACTGCCCAGGTCACGCCGACTATGTTAAAAACATGATCACTGGCGCGGCTCAAATGGATGGAGCTATCTTGGTAGTATCCGCAGCAGACGGCCCAATGCCACAAACTCGTGAGCACATCTTGCTCTCCCGTCAAGTAGGCGTACCTTACATTGTTGTATTCTTGAACAAATGTGACATGGTTGAAGACGAAGAGTTGTTGGAATTGGTTGAGATGGAAGTTCGCGACCTTCTTAACGAATATGAGTTCCCAGGTGACGATACTCCAATCACTCGTGGATCCGCTCGTGAAGCTCTGGCAAACCCAGATGGCGAATGGGCTCAAAAAATCGTTGAGATGTTCAAAGAGATCGACACTTACATCCCACTGCCTGAGCGTCAAACTGACAAGCCTTTCTTGATGCCTGTCGAGGACGTATTCTCCATCACTGGTCGTGGTACTGTTGCTACTGGCCGTGTAGAGCGTGGTACTGTTAAAGTCGGCGAAGAGATCGAAATCGTTGGTATCACTGAAGAAACTAAAAAATCCGTTGTAACAGGCGTTGAGATGTTCCGTAAATTGTTGGATTCCGCTCAAGCGGGAGACAACATCGGCGCATTGTTGCGTGGTGTTGACCGTACTCAAATCGAGCGTGGTCAAGTACTTGCAAAACCAGGTTCTGTTAAGCCACACACAGAATTCACAGCTCAAATCTACGTTCTGACTAAAGAAGAGGGCGGACGTCACAAACCATTCTTCACTGGTTACCGTCCACAGTTCTACTTCCGTACAACTGACGTAACAGGCATCATCAACTTGCCTGAAGGTACTGAAATGGTAATGCCTGGTGATAACATCACTGTTACTGTTTCCCTGATCTCCCCAATCGCTATTGAAGAAGGAACTAAATTCTCCATTCGTGAAGGCGGACGTACAGTAGGTGCCGGTTCCGTAGCATCTATTCAAAAATAATTTGGCTTAACGCTGAATAAAGCATATGTAACAGTGTACTGGAACGAGTAACATTGTATTGTAACGAAGCTTCGGAAGAGTTCTTTATCCGACATCGGATAGAGAACTCTTTTATTATGTTTAAAGTTCGGAACCTGCGTCATACGAAATGAACATCATTTACGAGTTTAGAAGGATTGGCAAGGCAGCCTGGATATTGAAGATTAACACTGCAATAAACGAAGTCATTTCATCAGAAAAGATAAGTTTAAATGTTTTTCTTAAATATGCTTGCAATACGCCTATCTTTTCTATATAATAATGAATGTTGTTCTGTGACGTTGCGATGATGTGAGAGGTTACTGGCACACCCGGCCCCTTTGCCATGGGAGAGTGGCTAGAAAATTTTCACGGAGTATGTCCGATAAAAAATTGGGCGATAGAAGGAGGGACTAAAATGGCAAAGCAAAAAATTCGTATTCGTTTGAAAGCTTACGACCACAGAATTCTTGATCAATCCGCGGAGAAAATTGTTGAAACAGCAAAACGTTCGGGTGCTGGTGTATCCGGTCCGATTCCGCTTCCTACTGAAAAACAAATCATTACTATTCTTCGTGCGGTGCACAAGTACAAGGATTCTCGGGAACAATTCGAACAACGTACACATAAACGTTTGATCGACATCGTTAACCCGACTCCACAAACTGTGGATGCCTTGATGCGCTTGGATCTGCCGTCCGGTGTAGATATCGAAATTAAATTGTAATATAAGCTACAACAAAGACCATGTATAAAGGAAAAGAGGTGTCAACATGAAAGCAATCTTAGGAAAAAAACTCGGAATGACTCAAGTATTTACTCCTGAAGGTAACGTCGTTCCAGTAACGGTTATCGAAGCAGGCCCTTGTGTTGTTTTGCAAAAGAAAGACATTGAGAACGATGGCTACGAAGCAATTCAAATCGGTTACTCCGATAAGAAAGAGAAAAATGCTAACAAGCCAGAAGCAGGTCACGCTAAAAAAGCGAACACTGCCCCTAAGCGCTACGTTCGTGAAGTTCGCGGTATCAACATCGCAGAATATGAAGTTGGCCAAGAACTGAAAGCTGACATTTTCGCTGAAGGCGAATTCGTTGACGTAACGGGTATTTCTAAAGGTAAAGGTTTTGCCGGCGTTATCAAACGTTGGGGACAAAGCACTGGACCTATGTCACACGGTTCGCGTTACCACCGTGGCCCTGGTTCAATGGGTTCGATCCAAGCTAACCGCGTTCCTAAAGGCAAACGCCTGCCAGGACACATGGGACATGATACTATTACAATCCAACGTCTTGAAGTAGTTAAAGTAGACGCTGAACGTAACGTGTTGCTCGTGAAAGGTTCCATTCCTGGACCGAAAAACAGTCTCATCAGAGTTAAAGAAACGGTGAAAAAATAACCACTGAAGAAAGGAGGAACACAAAATGCCAAAAGTATCAGTTTACAATGTAGATGGTAGCCAAGTAGGTGAAGTTGAATTGGACGATGCGGTTTTCGGAATTGAGCCGAATCAACACGTTCTGTACGATGCAGTTCTTATGCAACGCGCTTCCCTTCGTCAAGGTACCCACAAAGTAAAAGGACGTTCTGAAGTACGTGGCGGAGGACGTAAGCCTTGGAAACAAAAAGGTACAGGTCGCGCTCGTCAAGGTTCAATTCGTTCACCACAATGGAAAGGCGGCGGTATCGTATTTGGTCCAACACCACGGAGCTATGCGTATA
The DNA here is from genome assembly GCF_057334655.1 of Paenibacillus sp. AGC31. Taxonomy (NCBI): domain Bacteria; kingdom Bacillati; phylum Bacillota; class Bacilli; order Caryophanales; family Paenibacillaceae; genus Paenibacillus; species Paenibacillus sp. AGC31. The sequence goes on along the minus strand of NZ_JBHFJH010000004.1, from coordinate 25,102 downwards.
AACTGCCTAAGAAAGTTCGCCGCTTGGCGATCAAATCAGCCCTTTCATCTAAAGTGCTTGACAATGACATTATCGTTTTGGACGCTCTCACGTTGAGCACGCCTAAAACTAAAGAATTCGCAGCCATCTTGAGTAACCTCAAAGTGGGACGTAAAGCTTTGATCGTAGCTCCTAGCTATGATGATAATGTAGCTCTTTCCGCACGGAATATTCCAGGCGTGAAATTCGTAGCTGCTGACGGCATTAATGTTCTTGACGTGCTTTCGCACGACAAATTGATCATTACGAAAGAAGCAGTTCAGAAGGTAGAGGAGGTGCTCGCGTAATGAAGGATCCTCGTGATATTGTAAAACGTCCGATTATTACGGAACGTACTGCTGACATGATGAACGACTTGAAATATGTATTTGAAGTCGATATCCGTGCAAACAAAACCGAGATCAAAAAGGCAGTAGAAGCTATTTTCAATGTAAAAGTGAAAAACGTGAACACGCTTCGTGTTCCAGCTAAGCCGAAACGGTACGGACGTTATTCCGGATATACTAGCGAATGGAAAAAAGCGTTTGTAACACTGACAAAAGACAGCAAAACGCTTGAGTTCTTTGAAACTGTATAATTGAATTTTTGAAGTAAGGAGGGAAACCTAGTGCCAATCAAAAAGTATAAACCAACATCCCCGGCAAGACGGAACATGTCCGTTTCTACATTTGAGGAAATCACCACAAATCAGCCGGAGAAATCGTTGTTGGCCCCGTTGAGCAAACAAGCAGGCCGCAACAACCAAGGTAAAATTACAGTTCGTCACCATGGTGGTGGACACAAACGTAAATACCGTATCATTGACTTCAAACGTACTAAAGATGGAATACCGGGCCGCGTTGCTACGATTGAGTATGACCCGAACCGTACATCCAACATCGCTTTGATTCACTATGCTGATGGTGAGAAACGTTACATCATCGCTCCTAAAGGTTTGAAAGTTGGAGATCAAGTATTCTCCGGACCTGAATCAGACATCAAAATCGGTAACGCACTGCCACTCGAAAACATTCCAGTAGGTACCGTTATCCACAACATCGAGTTGAAACCAGGTAAAGGCGGACAATTGGTTCGTGCTGCTGGTACAGAAGCTCAATTGCTTGGTAAAGAAGAAAAATACGTTTCCGTTCGTCTCTCTTCCGGAGAAGTTCGTCGTATTTTGAAAGTTTGCCGCGCGACAATCGGATCTGTTGGTAACCAAGACCACGAGCTCATCAAAATCGGTAAAGCCGGTCGTAGCCGTTGGTTGGGTAAACGTCCTGAGGTTCGTGGTGTAGTAATGAACCCTAACGATCACCCACACGGTGGTGGTGAAGGTCGTGCTCCAATCGGACGTAAATCGCCAATGTCACCATGGGGTAAACCTACTCTTGGTTACAAAACGCGTAAGAAAAATAAAGCTTCTGATAAATACATCATTCGCCGCCGCACGAAGTAATACACACTGTGCATAACTTCGTGAGGCATCTGCGGATGCATAATAGCTACGTTTGAAGGGAGGATCTCCACATGGGTCGCAGTTTGAAAAAAGGGCCATTCATTGATGGCTACATGCTCAAAAAGGTAGAAGAGATGGAAGCTTCAGGTAAGAAGAACGTAATCAAAACCTGGTCCCGTCGTTCTACAATTTTCCCACAATTCATCGGTCACACATTTGGCGTTTACGATGGTCGTAAACACGTGCCAGTGTATGTAACTGAGGACATGGTCGGACACAAACTGGGTGAGTTCGCTCCAACCCGTACGTACAAAGGCCATACTGATGATGATAAGAAAACAAGAAGATAAATGAACATCTTTAATGTTTGAGAGGAGGTTACACAATGGAAGCAAAAGCACATGCTAAGTTTATCCGGATTGCTCCTCGTAAAGTTCAACTCGTTGTTGACTTGATTCGCGGCAAGCAAGTAGGTGAGGCGGTTGCCATTCTCCGTCACACTCCGAAATCCGCTTCTCCAATCGTTGAGAAGTTGCTTAACTCCGCTATTGCGAATGCGGAACATAACTATTCTTTGGATGTTAACAACTTGGTTATCTCGCAAGCTTACGTGAACCAAGGACCGACAATGAAACGTTTCCGCCCTCGTGCAATGGGACGTGCAAGTCGTATTAACAAACGTACTAGCCACATTACTTTGGTGGTATCTGAGAAGTAGAAGGAGGGGAAATGTGTGGGCCAAAAGGTAAATCCAGTCGGACTCCGTGTCGGAATTATCCGTGACTGGGAATCTAAGTGGTATGCAGGCAAAGACTTCGGTGATCTTTTGATGGAAGACGTGAGAATTCGTGAATTCCTGAAAAATAAATTGAAAGACTCCGCTTTATCTCGTGTAGAAATTGAGAGAGCGGCTAACCGCGTAAACGTAACGATTCACACTGCTAAACCAGGTATGGTTATTGGTAAGGGTGGTTCGGAAGTTGAAAATCTTCGTAACCAAATTACGAAAATTGCTGGCGGTAAAAAAGTACACATCAACATTTCTGAAATTAAGAACCAAGACTTGGACGCTGTTCTTGTAGCTGAAAGCATTGCACAACAATTGGAACGTCGTGTTTCTTTCCGTCGTGCTCTGAAACAAGCAATTCAAAGAACTATGCGCTCCGGTGCTAAAGGTATCAAAACTCAAGTAGGCGGACGTCTTGGCGGTGCTGAGATCGCACGTTCTGAAGGCTACAGCGAAGGAACTGTTCCACTGCACACACTGCGTGCTGACATTGACTATGGTACTGCAGAGGCTCATACTACTTACGGACGTATCGGCGTAAAAGTATGGATCTATCGTGGAGAGGTTCTTCCTACGGCTAAGAAACAAGCTGCTAAGGAAGGAGGCAACTAATCATGTTGGTACCAAAACGTGTAAAACACCGTAAGCAACAACGTGGACATATGAAAGGCCAAGCTAAAGGCGGAACGACTCTGAACTTTGGCGAATACGGTCTGCAAGCTACGGAACCGGCTTGGATTACGAACCGTCAGATCGAAGCGGCTCGTATTGCGATGACTCGTTACATCAAACGTGGTGGTAAAGTTTGGATCAAAATTTTCCCAGACAAACCAATCACTCAAAAGCCTCTCGAGGTTCGGATGGGTAGCGGTAAAGGTAACGTAGAAAAATGGGTTGCAGTAGTGAAACCAGGTAAGATCATGTTTGAACTTGCTGGTGTACCGGAGGAAATTGCACGCGAAGCAATGCGTCTTGCCGCTCACAAACTGCCAATCAAAACGAAGTTCGTGAAACGTGAAGAATTGGGTGGTGAAGCAAATGAAAGCTAGTGAATTTCGCAACCTAACCTCTGCTGAAATCGAGCAAAAGATTGCCGGATTTAAAGAAGAACTCTTTAACCTCCGCTTTCAATTAGCTACCGGTCAGCTGGATAACCCGACTCGCATCCGTGATGTGCGGAAAGAAATAGCTCGTGCTAAAACCATTATCCGTGAGAGAGAATTGGGAATCGGTTAATTAGGGATAGGATGGACAATCCGTCCGTAATCAGGAAGGAGGCCAACAATGAGCGAAGAACGTAACGCACGTAAAGTGCAAACTGGTAAAGTGGTCAGCGATAAAATGGACAAAACAATTGTTGTTGCTGTAGAAACTTACAAAAAACACAACTTGTACCATAAACGCATTAAGGTTACTAAAAAATTCAAAGCACATGACGAAGAAAACACTGCGAAAATCGGTGACACGGTGAAAATCATGGAGACTCGTCCGCTTTCGAAAGATAAACGCTGGAGACTTACTGAAATCGTAGAAAAAGCGGTTATCATCTAATGCTCAGCAGCACTGCTGAAAGGAGGAATACTAAATGATTCAACCATTTACACGTTTGACTGTGGCTGACAACTCCGGTGCGAAGGAACTGATGTGTATCCGCGTACTCGGCGGTACGGGACGTCGTACAGCTCAAATCGGTGATCTGATCGTTTGTTCTGTTAAACAAGCAACACCAGGCGGCGTTGTCAAAAAAGGTGATGTAGTTAGAGCGGTTGTCGTTCGTACGAAACGTTCTGTACGTCGTAAAGACGGTTCCTACATCGGTTTTGATGAAAATGCAGCGGTTGTTGTAAAAGACGACAGAAGCCCACGTGGAACACGTATTTTCGGACCAGTTGCTCGCGAACTTCGCGATAAAGACTTCATGAAAATCGTTTCCTTGGCTCCAGAAGTTATCTAAAGCTTAATCTCGTGATGTTAGAAACAGGAGGTGTACGAAATGCCAAGAGTGAAAAAAGTTCTGGAATCCCATAACAACAAACTTCACGTTAAAAAGGAAGATACGGTTATGGTGATCAGCGGTAAAGACAAAGGTAAAAAAGGCCGTGTCATCGCTGCTTATCCTCGTGAGAACCGCGTCCTTGTGGAAGGTGTTAACATGGTGAAAAAACACCAGAAGCCTAACCAGCAAAATCCGCAAGGCGGCATTATCGAGAAGGAAGCTCCGATTCACGTTTCCAACGTAATGCACATCGATCCGAAGAGCGGAAAAGTAACCCGTGTAGGTTACAAAGTTTTGGATAACGGTAAGAAAGTGCGCGTTGCTAAACGTTCCGGAGAAATTATCGACTAATTGAACCGAATGAGAAAGGAGGGCTATGATTCATGGCATCAAGAATGAAAGAACGTTACCTGCAAGAAATCGCTCCTGCTTTGATGCAGAAGTTTAACTATACAACGGTAATGCAAGTGCCGAAAATCGAGAAAATCGTTATCAACATGGGTGTGGGCGACGCTGTCCAAAACTCTAAAGTGTTGGATTCCGCAGTAAGCGATTTGCAACTGATCGCAGGTCAAAAACCTGTAATCACTCGTGCTAAAAAATCTATCGCAGGATTCAAACTGCGTGAGAATATGCCTATCGGTGTGAAAGTAACATTACGCGGTGAGCGTATGTACTTCTTCCTAGATAAATTGCTCAACGTAACGCTTCCTCGTGTCCGCGACTTCCGCGGTGTATCGAGTAAAGCTTTCGATGGACGTGGTAACTACACACTGGGTCTGAAAGAGCAACTGATCTTCCCAGAGATCGAGTATGATAAAGTTGATAAAGTCCGCGGTATGGATATTGTCATCGTAACAACGGCGAAAACAGACGAAGAGTCCCGCGAATTGCTCACGCAAATGGGAATGCCTTTCGTTAAGTAATGTTGGCATAACGTTTCCGGGTGTCTGGAAAGACTCCCTTTTCTCCGAAATTATTTAGGAGGTGTCAGGCTAAGTGGCAAAAACTTCGATGAAAGTTAAACAACAACGTACACCTAAGTTTAAAGTACGTGCATATACACGCTGTGAGCGTTGCGGACGTCCACATTCGGTCCTGCAAAAGTTCAAAATTTGCAGAATTTGTTTCCGTGAATTAGCTTATAAAGGCCAGATCCCTGGCGTGAAAAAAGCAAGCTGGTAAAAAGTCCTGAACGGGAAGGAGGTTAACTCACAATGACTATGTCTGATCCAATTGCAGATATGCTTACTCGTATTCGTAACGCGAACACTGTTCGTCACGAAACGGTAGAAATGCCTGCTTCGACAATGAAAAAACAAATCGCCGATATCCTGAAGCGTGAAGGTTTCATCCGTGACGCTGAAGTTATCGATGATAACAAACAAGGGATTATCCGTGTTTTCCTGAAATACGGTCAAAATAACGAGCGCGTTATCACTGGTCTGAAAAGAATCAGTAAACCTGGTCTTCGTGTTTACACGAAAAGCAACGAAGTACCTCGTGTACTTGGTGGCCTGGGAATCGCGATCATCTCGACATCTAAAGGTATCATGACGGACAAAGAAGCTCGTCAATCGAAATCCGGCGGAGAAGTCGTTTGCTACGTTTGGTAATATAACGTCACAAGATAGGAGGTGCAACATATGTCTCGTATTGGTCGCAAACCAATCACAGTACCAAGTGGTGTAGACATCACCCTGGACAACACCGTTATTACGGTAAAAGGACCTAAAGGAACTTTGACTCGTGAGCTTCATAAAGACATGAAGGTTACGGTTGAAAATAACGAAATCACAGTTGTGCGTCCTTCCGATAACAAAACTCACCGTTCTTTGCACGGCACAACGCGTAGCGTTGTAAACAATATGGTGAGCGGCGTTACTGAAGGATTCGCGAAATCTCTGGAATTGGTTGGGGTCGGATATCGTGCAAGCAAATCCGGAGATAAAATCGTTCTGAACGTTGGTTACTCTCACCCGGTTGAAATTACACCGGAAGCGGGAATTGAATTCGAAGTACCTTCGAATACAAAAATCATCGTTCGCGGAATTGACAAAGAGCGTGTAGGTGCTTACGCTGCTAAAATCCGTTCCGTACGTGAACCTGAGCCATACAAAGGTAAAGGTATTAAATATGAAGGCGAGCGTATCATCCGTAAGGAAGGTAAAGCCGGTAAGAAGAAATAAGATTTCTCTTACCGCCTTTGCGCGGCTTTCGGCTTGCTTGCTTCGTGTGTTTCTAATATACCCCGTGGCTTCTGCTTTGAAGCCAGCGAGGTAACCTGAAAGGAGTGAATCTTTGAGATGATTACGAAACCAGATAAAAATAAGGCTCGTCTGAAAAGACACCTTCGTGTTCGTAAGAAAATCCAAGGAACGGCAGCACGTCCTCGTTTGAACGTATTCCGTTCTGGTAAACATATGTATGCTCAAATCATCGATGATGTTGCTGGTGTAACAATCGCTTCCGCGTCTACCGTAGACAAAGAATTGAGCACTGACATCAAAAATGGTGCATCTGTTGAATCAGCTCGTAAAGTTGGCGAACTCGTTGCTAAACGTGCTAAAGACAAAGGTGTTTCCAACATCGTATTTGACCGTAGCGGATATCTGTACCATGGTCGTATCGCAGCATTGGCTGAAGCGGCTCGTGAAGCAGGACTTGAGTTTTAAGATATTTTTCAAAAGGAGGTTAACGACTTGCGTGTAGATCCGAATACTTTGGAACTGACTGAAAGAGTTGTAAATATTAATCGCGTAGCTAAAGTAGTAAAAGGCGGACGCCGTTTCAGCTTTAGCGCACTGGTTGTAGTCGGCGACGGCAACGGCTGGGTTGGAGCTGGTATCGGTAAAGCGGGCGAAGTACCTGATGCAATTCGCAAAGGTATTGAAGACGCTAAGAAAAACCTTGTACACGTTCCACTCGTAGGAACATCGATTCCTCACTTGGTAACAGGTAAGTTCGGCGCAGGACGCGTGCTGTTGAAACCAGCATCTGAAGGTACTGGTGTTATCGCTGGTGGTCCTGTACGTGCGGTTCTCGAACTTGCTGGTGTAGGTGACATTTTGACAAAATCTCTGGGTTCTTCGAATTCCATGAACATGGTCAATGCGACTTTGGAAGGTTTGTCCCGTTTGAAGCGTGCTGAAGACGTGGCTAAACTGCGCGGAAAATCCGTCGAAGAGCTTCTGGGTTAAGGAGGGAATTCTCATGGCTAAATTAGAAATTACCCTCGTCCGCAGCTTGATCGGACGTCCGGAGACGCAAAGAACAACTGTGAAAACATTGGGTTTGCGCAAAATCAATAGCAAAGTGGTACAAAACGATAATCCTGCCATCCGTGGTATGATTAACAAAGTAAGCCACTTGGTTGCTGTTAAAGAAGTAGAAGCTTAATAACGGGTTAATCCCACAAATCTTTAAGGAGGTGCAACGAACGATGAAGTTACATGAGCTTTCACCATCTCCTGGATCCCGCAAAGAACGTAAACGTCTTGGTCGCGGTCCAAGTAGTGGTACAGGTAAAACATCAGGTCGCGGTCACAAAGGACAAAATTCTCGTTCTGGCGGTGGAGTTCGTCCAGGCTTCGAAGGTGGACAAAATCCATTGTATCGTCGCTTGCCAAAACGTGGTTTTGTAAACCCAACTCGCAAAGAATATGCAGTTGTGAATACTGAAGACCTGAACAGTTTTGCTGCGGGTACTGAAGTAACTCCAGAATTCTTGATGACGAACGGCGTAGTTAAAAACGCTAAATCCGGAATCAAAATCCTGGGTAACGGTGATGTCACTGTGAAGCTGACTGTTAAAGCTAACAAGTTTTCTCAATCTGCTATTGAGAAAATTGAAGCTGCTGGCGGTACAACTGAGGTGATTTAATGTTCAAGACCCTAAAGAATATCTGGCGGGTTGAAGATCTGCGCAAAAGGGTATTATTTACCCTTTTTGTACTGATCATTTACCGCATCGGCTCCTTTGTCCCCGTGCCGGGAGTTAACAAAGATGTGTTCGAAGCGACAAATTCTGCGGGTAAAGAAGTTTTTGGACTTCTCAATACGTTCTCGGGTGGAGCGCTCTTCCAGTTCTCGATATTTGCGCTCGGGATCGTGCCTTACATCACTGCGTCTATCATAGTACAGTTGCTTTCCATGGACGTTATTCCTAAATTAGCGGAGTGGGCAAAGCAAGGTGAACAAGGTAAGAAGAAATCTGCACAGTTGACCCGTTATTTAACCATCGGGCTGGCATTGATTCAAGCGTTTGGTACGTCGATTGGATTCAACCGCTTGTACAATACAGAGATGGTGCCTAACGCTACATTTGCAGATTATATCTTGATCGCGATTGTACTTACGGCCGGTACTTCATTCCTGATGTGGCTTGGTGAGCAGATCACCGAGAAGGGCATAGGAAACGGGATTTCGATCTTGATCTTTGCGGGTATCCTATCTACGGTGCCTAACATTATCAAACAAACGGTCGAATCTGACTTCATTCAACCTGATCAACTGTTTATGAATATTCTTAAAGGTGTTATCATCGCAATTGTTATTGTGTTGATCATCATAGGGGTCATTTACATTCAGCAGGCGATTCGGAAGATTCCGGTACAGTACGCTAAACGTGTCGTAGGTAACAAAATGTACGGTGGACAGAATACACATATCCCGCTGAAAATTAATGCAGCAGGTGTTATCCCTGTCATCTTTGCTTCATCGCTGTTGATGTTCCCAACGATCATCGCCAACTTCTGGGCAGATCGCCTCTGGGCACAGTGGATCGGACAGAACCTGACTACACACAAACCTCTGGGTATGTTGCTGTATGTCGTGATGATCTTCGGTTTCACATTCTTCTATACTTTCGTACAGATGAATCCACAGCAGATGGCTGATAATATGAAAAAGAACGGCGGTTACATCCCAGGCATTCGCCCGGGTAAAGCAACCGAGAAATATCTGACCCGTGTCATGACTCGTTTGACAATGGCCGGAGCCATCTTCTTGGCAGTCATTTCCGTTCTGCCTGTATTCTTAGGGGCACTTTCTGGTTTGCCTCAATCTGCGCAAATTGGAGGAACATCCCTCCTGATCGTTATCGGTGTTGCGCTGGATACGATGAAGCAAATCGAAAGCCAATTGATCAAACGCCACTACAAAGGTTTTATCAATAAATAGGCAATAGGTACCGGTCGAGTGAAGATTTACTTGCCGGCACCTATTGTGCTGTTTGTTGATGTAGGGTAGTCTTGGAGGGAGTGACATAACGTGAACATCCTATTCATGGGCCCTCCGGGGGCAGGAAAAGGAACGCAAGCAGACGTCATCGTGAAAGAGTTCGGTATTCCCCATATTTCAACAGGCGATGCATTTCGTCTCGCGATCAAACAGGGAACTCCCATTGGCATGAAAGCCAAGGAATATATGGATCAAGGATTGCTTGTACCAGATGATGTAACCATTGGCATCGTTGAAGAACGTTTGCAGCAGCCTGACTGCAGAGAAGGTTTCCTCTTGGACGGATTTCCAAGAACCCTTTCACAAGCAGAAGCGCTCGATGGCATTCTGGAAAGATTGAACTCAGGTCTCGATCATGTAATCAACCTGAAAGTGGATCGCAACAAATTGCTGGCTCGTTTGACGGGTCGTCGAATTTGTAAAAACTGTGGTTCCACTTATCATGTGGTATTCAATCCGCCTAAGCAGGAAGGTATTTGTGATAAATGCGCTGGTGAGTTGTATCAACGCTCTGATGATAATGAAGAGAGTGTAGGTACACGACTGGACGAGTATATCAACAAAACAGCACCACTCCTCACGTTCTATGAGACTAAAGGTCTTCTTCGTCAAATGAACGGAGAACAGGATATCGATCAAGTTTCTCAAGAAATCGTGTCCTTACTGAGAGGTTAATTGATGATCATTGGTAAGTCCGAAACGGAACTGGGCTTGATGAGGGAAGCAGGGAGAATTGTTGCGGAAACGCATCGTCTCTTGGCAGAGCATATCGCTCCCGGTATTACGACTGGAGAACTTGACCATATGGCTGATCAATATATCCGCAGTCAAGGAGCTGTGCCGTCTTTCAAAGGTTATAACGGTTTCCCTGCCAGTGTGTGCGCTTCAGTAAATGAAGAGTTGGTACATGGATTTCCCGGCAAACGCAAGTTGAACGAGGGCGATATCGTTACGTTTGACATTGGCGCGCAGTACCAGGGGTATCATGGAGATTCCGCCTGGACTTATCCGGTCGGCCGTATTTCCGAAGAAGCCCGTCGTCTTCTGGACGTTACCGAGGCTTCGTTATACGCAGGTCTGGCGCTGGTAAAACCGGACGTTCGCTTGTTTACAATATCTCATGCGATTCAGAAATATATTGAAGATGAAGGGTTCTCCGTAGTTCGTGAATATGTCGGTCACGGCATAGGCGCAGATCTGCACGAAGAACCACAGATTCCGAACTATGGTCTTCCCGATCGGGGACCACGGCTTAAAGCGGGCATGGTGCTGGCCATAGAGCCGATGGTTAACGTAGGTAGACGGTATGTGAAAACGTTGGAAGATAACTGGACTGTCGTCACGGTTGATGGAAAGTTATGTGCCCACTTTGAACACACCGTAGCAGTTACACCAGATGGTATGGAAATTTTCACGAAACTGAATGCGTAGGTGATGAGGCATGAACAGTCAGTCTAATCCGCAGCTCGGTCAACTTGTGAAGATCCGTAAAGGCCGCAATGCGGACCAAGCCGCAGTAATTGTTGCTATAGCGGACAGTAAGTTCGTATATATTGCGGATGGAGACAAACGTAAGTTTGATCAACCAAAGAAGAAGAATCTTCTTCATCTTGAACTCCAGCCCATGATTAGCAGCGAGGTTGTGAACAGTTTAAACGAGAGTGGTCGGGTGACAAATGGAAAGCTCCGTTACGCGGTTCATTCATTTCTGGAATCCACCAACATTCAAGCTGAAGAGAAAGGAGACTGACTAATGGCCAAGGAAGATGTCATTGAAGTGGAAGGTACGGTTCTCGAACCGCTACCGAATGCAACATTCAAGGTTGAGCTTGAGAACGGTCATCAAATTCTCGCTCACGTTTCCGGAAAACTGCGGATGCACTTTATCCGTATCCTGACTGGAGACAAAGTAGTTGTTCAGTTGTCGCCTTATGATTTAACAAAAGGTCGCATAACTTACCGTAAATAGTAGTAGACAGTTGCAATGAACTGTGAAGCTTATGTAGCGGGTTTTGCCCGGCAAAACTTGCGAAAGCTTCGAAGCCGGTTTTACAATAGTAGAACAAGGTCAATGCTTACGAAGAGGGTTTTGCTTAGCAAAACTTTGAGGAGGTAATTCACATGAAGGTAAGACCTTCGGTCAAGCCGATTTGCGAAAAATGCAAAGTCATTCGCCGCAAAGGGAATGTTATGGTTATCTGTGAAAATCCGAAACACAAACAAAAACAAGGTTAAAGAAGGGGGTGTAGCGTAAAATGGCACGTATAGCTGGTGTGGATTTGCCACGTGATAAGCGCGTTGAGATCGCCTTGACTTATATTTTCGGAATCGGTAAAACGACTTCCCAGAAAATTCTGAGCACAACAGGCATCAATCCGGACACTCGTGTTCGTGATTTGACGGAAGATGAAGTCAGCAAATTGCGTGAAAGTATCGATAAAGAGGTCAAAGTAGAAGGTGACCTGCGTCGAGAAATCTCTTTGAATATTAAACGTTTGACGGAGATCGGTTGTTACCGTGGAGTTCGTCATCGTCGTGGTCTGCCTGTTCGTGGACAACGTACGAAAACGAATGCTCGTACTCGTAAAGGTCCTCGTCGTACAGTAGCGAACAAGAAGAAATAATAAGGGGGGATAAGAGAAAATGGCTAAACCGAAAAAAGTCGTACGTACCAAACGTCGTGACCGTAAGAATATTGAATCTGGCGTGGCGCATATCCGTTCCACTTTCAATAACACTATCGTTACTATTACGGATCCTCACGGAAACGCAATTTCGTGGGCAAGCTCCGGCGGCCTCGGATTCAGAGGTTCCCGTAAATCGACTCCGTTTGCTGCACAAATGGCTGCTGAGACTGCTGCCAAAGCTGCAATGGAACATGGGATGAAAGCCGTTGAGGTTATGGTTAAAGGACCAGGCGCAGGCCGTGAAGCAGCGATTCGCTCTTTGCAAGCTGCTGGTCTTGAAGTTAACCTGATCAAAGACGTAACTCCAGTCCCGCATAACGGATGCCGTCCTCCAAAACGTCGTCGTGTCTAATGAGATTTGCCCCTGCGTGTGGTATATTTCCGGCACAATCTGCTAATAATGGTTGTTTAGGCATACTACTACATGTTTTCGCAAGAGAAGGTAAATGTTTCATAGAGGACCGACGTTTTGAAGGAGGGGTATTGCAGTGATTGAAATCGAAAAGCCGAAAATTGAGACGGTAGACGTCAACGATGATGGCACCTATGGGAAATTCGTAGTAGAACCGCTTGAGCGCGGATACGGTACGACGCTTGGAAACTCGCTTCGCCGAATCTTGCTCTCGTCACTGCCGGGTGCGGCAGTGTCTTCGGTTCAAATCGATGGCGTTCTGCATGAATTTGCTACAGTTCCTGGCGTAATGGAAGATGTAACGGAGGTTATTCTTAACCTGAAAGCTTTGTCGCTTAAGATTCATTCGGACGAGGAGAAAGTGCTCGAGATTGATGCTGAAGGCGAAGGAGCAATTACGGCTGGAGATATCCGTGCTGACTCCGATGTGGAAATCCTTAACCCGGATTTGCACATTGCTACGCTCGGACCAGGTTCGAGACTTCACATGCGTATTTTTGCCAATCGCGGTCGCGGCTACGTCCAGGCAGATCGGAATAAACGCGATGACCAGCCGATCGGCGTCATCCCAGTCGATTCCATCTTCACCCCGATCAGTCGCGTTAACTACGCTGTGGAAAATACGCGTGTCGGTCAAGTGACCAACTATGACAAGCTCACGTTGGAAGTTTGGACTGATGGAAGTATTCGTCCTGAAGAGGCTGTAAGCCTCGGCGCTAAAATTTTGACTGAGCATTTGATGCTCTTCGTGGGTCTTACAGACGAAGCGAAAGATGCAGAGATCATGGTCGAAAAAGAAGAAGACAAAAAAGAAAAAGTACTCGAAATGACGATCGAAGAGCTGGATCTCTCTGTTCGTTCCTACAACTGCCTCAAACGTGCCGGTATTAATACCGTGCAAGAGCTGACTACGAAAACGGAAGAAGACATGATGAAAGTCCGTAACCTCGGACGCAAGTCTTTGGAAGAAGTTCAAGAGAAGCTTGAGGAACTTGGTTTGGGACTACGTACAGAAGAATAGACAGCCGAGTGCTTGAAGTGAAGGAGGGAAAACAATGGCATACCAAAAGTTGGGCCGTAATTCCAGCGCACGTAAAGCTTTGTTCCGTGACCTGGTAACCGACCTGTTCTTATACGAACGCATTCAGACAACTGAAGCGAAAGCAAAAGAGGTTCGCTCTATTGCTGAAAAACTGATCACTAAAGCGAAAAAGGGAGATCTTCATGCCCGTCGCCAAGTGGCAGCTTATGTTCGCCGCGAAACTATCGATGGTGAGCAAGATGCAATCCAAAAACTGTTTAGCGAATTGTCCGGTCGTTACGCTGAGCGTCCAGGTGGATACACTCGTATCTTGAAACTGGGACCTCGTCGTGGTGACGCAGCGCCAATGGTTTACTTGGAACTGGTAGACCGCGCGTAAAACAGATGAGATGAGGAAAGGGGACAGAATCAACGATTCTGGATTAACCCTTTTTTTCTCTTCATTTCGGAATTCGTGCTGTAATAGAAGCTCCGTAAGGGGCTTCTTTTGCTGTTCGGGATAGGGATATGTATAGTATGGAACAAAGGTGTGGTAATAATGCGGAACTTATGTATGACGTTAACTTATGATGGCACTGCCTATTACGGCTTCCAAGTACAGCCGGGTGGGAATACCATTCAGGATCATCTTGAAGATGCGATTCGTGCTTTAACCGGTGAGAAAGTTAAAATTACAGGTTCAGGCCGAACAGATGCAGGTGTTCACGCCCGCAGACAAATCTTTAATTTTCCTACGGAGTCCCAGATCCCGATTGAACGCTGGTGTATTGCACTCAACTCCAGATTACCCTCCGATATTGTCGTCATTGATGCGATTGAAGTTTCGGCTGATTTTCATTCTCGCTATGCAGCGAAAAAGAAAACGTATCGTTATACAGTCAATGCGAATCAATTTCCGGATGTATTCAACAGAAGACTGCAGTATCATCATCATGCGAAGCTTGATATTATGGCAATGCAGGAGGGCCTACGACATTTCATAGGGACGTATGATTTTACCTCTTTTGCTTCACGCAAGTCTCAGAAAGAGAATCATGTCCGTTCGGTATACGAAGCATGGATTGAAGTGGACCGAACAATGTGCAGAGACCATCCGCGCGATCAGGGTGTCATTCACATTTATGTGAGTGGTAACGGCTTTTTGCAGCATATGGTTCGTATCATTGTAGGGACACTGCTGGAGATCGGAGAGGGCAAACGGAAAGCCTCTGATGTACCGAATATGATTGCTGCATGTAATCGATCTGCTGCAGGACCTACTGCAGTTAGCTGCGGTTTAATGCTCTGGGATCTTGAATACAAAAAAGATTAAATTTGGTGAGTGAAAAGCTTAATTAACACTTGCGATTTAATTGCCTATCATGTAATATAAAAGTTGTGTTTTCTTAATGGCTTTCCCACAGCCCCAATTAAGAGGTTCACATCAAATTTACAATCCATCAACACCTAAAGTTATAACTTAACGAACGAAGATAAATGAAAATGATGATTTTGAACATTTTAAGGAGGAACTTTTCATGCGTACTACGTACATGGCGAAGCCTAACGAAGTTGAGCGCCAATGGCACATCATTGATGCTGAAGGCAAAACCCTCGGACGTTTGGCGAGCGAAGCAGCAGCTTTGATTCGCGGCAAACACAAGCCACAATTCACTCCACATGTGGACACTGGCGATTTCGTTGTTATCATCAATGCTGAGAAAATCGTATTGACTGGTAAGAAAATGCAAGGTAAAAAATACTACCGTCACTCAATGCACCCAGGTGGTTTGAAAGTAACTACAGCAGAAGAGATGGTTAAAAACAAACCTGAGCGTATGTTGGAACTGGCTGTTCGCGGTATGCTTCCTAAAACTCGCATGGGCGAGAAAATGAAGTTGAGACTTAAAGCGTACAGAGGCACTGAGCATCCACATGCAGCACAAAAACCAGAAGTTTACGAACTTCGCGGTTAATTAAAAGGAGGACAGTTTCATGGCACAAGTACAATACTATGGGACAGGTCGTCGTAAACATTCGGTAGCACGTGTTCGCCTTGTACCGGGTGAAGGACGCATTGTCATCAATAAACGTGATATTAATGAATACTTCGGTTTGGAAACACTCAAACTGATCGTAAAACAACCACTGAACTTGACAGAAACACTCAACAACTATGACGTTCTTGTTATTGCTCATGGTGGCGGAATCTCCGGTCAAGCCGGCGCAATCCGTCATGGTATCTCCCGCGCTCTGCTCAAAGCAGATCCGGAATACCGTGCTTCCCTGAAAAAAGCAGGATTCCTGACTCGTGACCCACGTATGAAAGAGCGTAAAAAATACGGTCTTAAAGCGGCTCGTCGCGCACCTCAGTTCTCCAAACGTTAATATTAAAAGCCTTTGGCCTCGGTCAAAGGCTTTTTTATATATTCATGACTATTCCGCCATATAGTATATTAGTTTGTGCGATAGCTCTCATACCTCTGATGTCTTCCCCCATGCTTGTGCATTTTTCCATCATTGCCTTTTCAATGTTCTCTTAATGTCCCTCAATACAGTCCTATAATATGTACGTTAATACATCTACAGCTTACTGAACCTCTCTAATCGTTTTAGATCCTTGGATTTGCTCTTACGCTTTTACCCATCGCTCACCACACATTCTACAACAGATCTTTATAAAATCATCAATTAGAGCTCACGCCGGATTTCTTGAATGCACTGGGTTTACTGTTTTTTGTGCTTAAATTTTTATTGCAACCTTATCAGTATTTCTTATGGAAACGATAAAAGTCCCTTACATATCAACCGTTAAATGTCACAAAGCTGATCCCCTTAAAACTTCTGCTTTTCGTCCTTCATCTTCAATCGCCCAGTGAATTTTTTATGTTGCTCTTTGCGACATGAACTATCTAAACCCAGCAGCAGCAAAGGTTTCACAGGCCATGAGATGTTTTTATACCTGCCTAATGATCTGAGCCAACAGCTTTGTTTTTATCTCGTTAACAGAGAAATGAATAAATTGAACCAAAATATTGTGTGAGAGCAACGATCAAAAATGGTCAAAAACTGATTTATTTTACCATATGGCAGGCATTGACATCCCCAATGAAAGATTTATACTAAACATAATTCATATTAGATTAGTCGGCTTTAAGTGTATTGAAATGCAGAATGGGGGAAATTCACAGATGAACTTGTTGGAGAAAGAAGAATTGGCACGGGCAAAGGCAGAGGAACTGGAACATGCCAGTCCAGAGGATATTATTCGGTATGCTATTGAAACATTCCCAAATATCACTTTTGCATGTAGCTTTGGTGCAGAAGATGTTGTTCTTGTAGATATGTTGCAGAAGATCAGCCCATCCACAGACATTTTTTATCTAGATACAGATTTCCACTTTAAAGAAACATACGAAACACGTGATAAGATGCAGGAGAACTACAACCTTGAATTTGTACGCGTGTCACCTAAGATTACTCCGGAAGAGCAGGCAGCTCAACACGGTGAAGAGATGTGGAAGTCTGATCCCAATGGGTGCTGTAACATTCGCAAAGTCGAACCGTTAACACGTATTCTTTCTCAGTATGATGCGTGGATTACAGGTATTCGTAGAGATCAAGCACCAACTCGTGCAAACTCGAAGAAGGTTGAATATGATTCCAAATTTGGCCTGATGAAGTTTAACCCGATTGCGCACTGGACGACTGAGGATGTATGGCAATATATTCGTGACAATAACGTTGTATATAACCCTCTTCATGACCAGAACTACCCAAGTATTGGTTGTGAGCATTGCACACGTCAGGTTATGCCTGGTGAGGACCCTCGTGCTGGACGCTGGTCTGGCAATGATAAGACGGAATGTGGCCTTCATAAATAATAGATATACAAGGAGCTGACAAGATGACATCGATTCTGCCTCATGGAGGTACGCTGGTTCAGCGTATCGTACAAGGAGAAGAACGGGAGCAGTTGTTGCAAGACAGTAAAAACTTATCCTCTTTGCTTATTAATACCTGGACGATATCAGATTTGGATCTGATTGGTGTGGGTGCGTTCTCACCACTAGAAGGTTTCTTGAATGAGGAAGATTATCTTTCGGTGGTGTCTCGCATGCGTCTTGCCGATGGAACAGTCTGGAGTATACCGATTACACTTGCTGTTGATGATAAACAAGCCTCATCCCTCCGAATTGGTGAACGTGTGAAACTTGTTGGTGATCAAGATGGAGTAACTTATGGACTGCTCGAAGTCCAAAGTATATACCAGGTGGATCAGGGTGAAGAAGCCCGGCGTGTATTCAAAACAGATGATCCTGAGCACCCGGGTGTTAAAAAACTGTTGGAGCGTCCTGCAACATACGTAGGAGGTCCAATCCAAGTGTTGAACCGTCCAAAACCTTCGAAATTCGAAGAATTCTATTATGATCCTGCAGATACCCGGAAGATTTTTCAGGAGAAGGGTTGGAAGACGGTAGTTGGTTTTCAGACACGTAATCCGGTCCATCGGGCTCATGAGTACATCCAGAAGAGCGCTATGGAGATTGTCGACGCACTCTTCCTGAATCCGCTTGTTGGAGAGACGAAGTCGGACGATGTTCCCGCAGATGTTCGGATGAAGAGTTATCTGGTATTACTGGAGAACTATTACCCGGCTGATCGTGCGTTCCTTGGTGTGTTCCCCGCAGCGATGCGGTATGCCGGACCACGTGAAGCTATTTTCCATGCGATGGTTCGCAAAAATTACGGGTGTACCCACTTTATTGTTGGTCGTGACCATGCGGGTGTGGGTGATTATTATGGAACATATGAAGCACAGGAGATCTTTACGAACTTTACAGCAGAGGAACTGGGGATCACTCCGTTATTCTTCGAACATAGTTTCTTCTGTACCAAATGTGGAAACATGGCATCCAGCAAAACTTGCCCACATGATAAAGAACACCATATGGCGCTTTCCGGCACCAAAGTACGCGGGCTGCTCCGTGACGGTCAGTGCCCTCCACCTGAATTTACACGTCCTGAGGTAGCTGAGGTACTGATTGAAGGAATGGCGGAGCAAGTCCGGTCCTAGCGGTATATTTGTCCATCTTGTCCCATATAGATGATTAGAGTCATTTATAGGGACGAGGTGGTTTTTTTATGCGTAAAAATATGGGGAAACACTTTGTAGTCTGGATTAGGTTAAAAACAATCAAAAGGGTCATGCTGAGTCTCTGTCTGCTGGCCATGTTAGTGGCGGTAATGTCCTATGAACTGCCTTCCGCAAAGACTTCAGGTTATTGGAGTTTGCCGATGGCGGGTAAAGTTATTGCCATTGATGCAGGACACGGAGGTCCCGATGGAGGAGCGGTAAGTAAACAGGGAGTTATTGAAAAAGATATTAACCTGTCTATCGCCTTGTATGTGAGAGATTATTTGCAACAGGCAGGGGCCTTAGTGGTGATGACAAGAGAAATAGACACGGATTTGGCGGACTCGGACACCAAGGGTTACTCTAAGCGTAAGACGGAAGATCTGAAACAAAGAGTACGGCGGATAGAGGATAAGCAAGCAGATCTCTTTATTAGCATTCACATGAACAGTGTCCCATCCAACCGCTGGAGTGGAGCGCAGGTTTTCTATACAACTAACCATCCGGATAACGAAGGTTTGGCTAATCTGCTTCAACAAGAGATGGTTCGTAATCTGGAGAATACAGATCGAATCGCCAAAACGGTGAATACAGTTTATCTGTTACAGGCGCTGAAGATCCCTTCCGCGCTGGTAGAAGTGGGTTTCCTTTCTCATCCGGAAGAGGCACGTATGCTTGCCGACGAAGCTTATCAACGTAAGGTGGCTGCCTCGATCTATAATGGAATTCTCAGATATTCCTCAGGAGAACGGCCTAAAAGTTAGTCAGAACAAGAAAGGTAATGATATAATTGGATCAGCATACCTAATTACATGCCAATAGATAAAGCTGAGGTGCTGTCTGATGTTATCAAAAGAACAGATACTTGAACTATTACAGCCATTACAAGAACCACAATTGGGAGTAAGTCTGACCGAACTGGAATGGGTTCGAGATATTATGGTGAAAGAAAATCATGTGGCTCTGACCTTAGTGACACTGGAAAATCGACCTGAGGATACAACAGCCTTGAGTGATGCAGCGCGTAATCTGTTGTCCCAGCACGGACTGAAGGATGTGCATATTCGTGTGCGTGCAGCTTCTGAGCATGATCGTGAGAGCCTGAATATGGGACAACCCGATGATGAGCCAGATCGGGACGAAGTGCTCGTAAAAGGTCACGCAGCGGGTCTGGATGGACATGAACTGTTAAGTCCTGAATCAGGTGTTCGTTTTATTGCTGTGGCCAGTGGTAAAGGTGGCGTCGGTAAATCAACGGTAACCGTTAATCTTGCTGCAGCTTTGGCACGTCAAGGCAAAAAAGTGGGCTTAATTGATGCGGATATCTATGGCTTCAGTGTACCCGACATGATGGGGATTGAAGAATATCCGGTCGTTGAAGATGGCGTTATTCAACCGGTTGAACGTTTTGGCGTCAAAGTCATGTCGATGGGCTTCTTTATTCGGGAGAACAATCCGGTAATCTGGCGTGGACCCATGCTAGGTCGGATGCTGCGTCAATTCTTTACGGATGTCCAGTGGGGCAAATTGGATTATATATTACTGGATTTGCCACCAGGTACGGGAGATGTTGCTTTGGATGTGCATCAGATGTTGCCACAGAGCAAGGAAATCATCGTTACCACGCCGCATGCAACAGCAGCTTTTGTCGCAGCACGTGCGGGTGCGATGGCCATTCAGACCGATCATGAGTTACTTGGTGTGGTGGAGAATATGGCTTATTATGAGTGCAGCAGTTGCGGAGAGAAGGATTATGTCTTTGGACGTGGAGGTGGGGGAAGACTTGCAGAAAGTCTGCATACAAGCTTGCTTGCCCAGATTCCATTAGGCACACCGGATAATCATCCATCCGAGCCTGATTTCTCACCTTCTGTGTACAAAGCAGATTCCCGTATAGGGGCTATCTACGATGAAGTGGCCAAGTCCATTGAATCCAAATTCTAATGGTATGAGTGTTATAAATACAAATAAAGCCTGCGTCCATTCGGATGCAGGCTTTTCAGTTTCTGTAATATACCAACATCTACTGTTTATGAACCTCCACCGCTGCCAGAATCTCCACTTCCACCATCTCCGCCATCACTACCCTCTTGCCCTTGCCCTTCTTGTCCTCCTTGCTCTTGCCCCTGTTTTCCGCCACTTTCCACTTTGGGTTGCAATTCGTCCTGCACTACCTTCTTGAGTAAAGTGAGTACTTCCATGCGGAACAACGGGTTTTGCATCACTTCCTGCATGACAGTCATCGTCTGTTTACGATAATCCGGAGTCTTGGTCATATCCATGAACATCTTGGATACTTCTGGTGACTTCATGATGTCTCCAACAGATTTTTGATATGTGGGATCTTTAATCAACTGCATATGAAGTTGTTTGCTTTGGGCGTTAATCACTTTGGCGAATTCCCCGGCAAACTGTGGATCTGTCATGATCTTCTCGAATTCCTTCTGGTATTCGGGAGCTGTGATGGTGTCTTTTACTGCAATACGTATTTGTTCCGAAGATTGCACAGGCATTAACATTTTCATACCAATGGTTCCCGAGCCACCACCCGACCCGCCGCCACCTTCTTCTGACCCGCCGCCTTCACCACTGGATGAGCTTTGACCTGTAAGAGCTTCCTCCACCGCTTTCTTGCCTTCGTCACTTTTCAAAATATCTACAACCATTGTTTTCATCTCTTTATAACTGCCCTGAGGAGGCGAAGAACTCTGATCTGAACCGCAGCCGGCAAGCATGACGGATAGCCCCAGTACGACACAGCATAGCTGCCACAAAGGCCGTTTCATGTGTACAATCCCTCCTTGATTAGATACTGGATGTAGTATGTGATGGGAAAGGGGGAAATATGTTGAGCAATGATGGTTTTTTGCTGAGAAGGTTGGTAAAATAAACACTCGGGGGTGGAAAACTTTTGAATTTACGTAGATGGTTTTTCCTGTTTTGGACAGCCTTGCTTATTGGGGCCGCGGGAGCATTGGGTACAGGATTGATTATGATGCTGGTGAACGGGGAGAAAACAAATGGATTGAATGATTTTCTTCTGTATCTTTTGATCCTATTTGGATCAGGGGTTATGATCAGCGTTTATTCACAAATGGGTTTCTTTGCATATCTGATATTGAATTATATGGGTAAAGGTGTATTTCCAAAGCGCGGTTGGCAGATCGTGCAGATTGTACTAACGGTGTTGGCCCTGCTTGACGTGATGTTTTTACGCCTGTTTGTTGGGGGAGACCGGGAGCGCATATCGGATATTGTGTTAGGTATCATTATTTTGGCAGCCGCAATTGTTACCGCTTACGTTAAAGTAAAGCTCACTCATATCTCCGCGCTTGTACCAACACTCTTTTTCATGATTGCCGTCACCATAGTGGAGACGATCGGCGTATTACGTATTGATGTCAATGCTGCAACCATATTTATTGTGGTTCCCTTGCTCTTATGTAATGCATACCAAATGCTGATATTGCACAGGCTGGTGGATGTATCTACGAACCGGAGTGTAAGTGGAAAGGCAGAACAGTTGAGAGAAAGCCGAGCATAAAATTCGTTTTGCATAAAAACATACCAAAAAGAGCTAACCTGGTTAGCTCTTTTCAACTTTTACACTCTTATTTGAGCTGTAGCCCAAGCAATATACCAATTATTGACCGCTGGCTTGATCACGAACTTCCTTACCTTTCACACTGGAATGGTTAAGCAACTCAGACACGGTTACGAATTCATAGCCCTGGTTTTTTAATTTGTCGATAATGACAGGGAGTGCCTCATGAGTTTGTTTAGAGGAATCACTTGCATGCAGCAGTACGATGTCCCCTGGATGTGCTTTGCTTACTACACGATCAACAATGGTCTGTACACCAGGGTTTTTCCAATCCAAGGAGTCGGTATCCCACTGTACAACCTGATAATTCAAACTATTGGCTACCTGAAGCACTCGCTTGTCAAAGTCCCCGTTGGGCAGACGTATTAATTTCGGTTCTTTCCCTGTTAAATCGGTTAAAATGCTATGAGCTGTCGAAATTTCTTTGCGAATTTCTTCCTCGGTCAGGCTGCTGTAGTTCTCATGTCTGTGACCATGGCTGCCAATTTCATATCCTGCCTCTTTGATGGCAGTAACAATTTCGGGGTGTGTCTTGCTCCAGGGGGACGAAAGGAAAAAGGTTGCCTTCTGCACTTTATTCTCCTGAAGAACTTTCAGAATCGGCTCTGTCCGTTTATCTCCCCAGCTGATGTCAAAGGTAAGTGCAATTACCTTCTTCTCGGTTGGAACGCTGTAGACGGCTGATGGTGCTTCCTCCGAGAATACGGAGACATTGCCACGCTCCAGATAAATAATACCGATCGCAAAGATGGCAGCAACGAAGACAATCAGGTACCGTTTAATCTTTTTGCCGCTAAATACATAGAACGAGTTCATTTCAATAAGCGCCCCTCTCCCATAAGAAATGCTTGTTTACTCTCCAATGTATGCTCGTACTCCCCAGTTATTCGTAACACGAACCTTGTTTGTCCATCATTTTAGATTCTACAGGAGGTTATTATGTTAAAATTCAGTACATTTCTTAGAGATCTTGGTTCCATCCGCAGTGCATTAATCTGGTCCGTAGTTTTGTTTGCTGTTGGAATAGGGGCAGGATGGGTGAGTACAGGGCCTCTAGAAGAACTGTTGTTGAACCAAATCGGAGGTTTACGTGAAGTCAGTGAACGGCTGGAGCAGGGGGGCAATGTGCAATGGAACTTCTTCCTGTTTATCTTTTTCAATAATGCCATCAAAAGTGTACTTGTCATCTATGCCGGTATATTCTTCGGAATTCTGCCTGTCATCTTCCTGCTGATCAATGGGATGGTCCTTGGATTTGTGGTGCACACCACGATGAATTATGGAGCAAGCTTCTATGATATTGTGGTTAAAGGTTTACTTCCGCATGGCATTATTGAGATTCCGGTCATTATTATTGCTTGCGCCTTCGGACTGAAGTTCGGTGGTCTGGTTATCCAAAGCCTTGCACAACTTGGAAGTGACAAGCGAAATATGATGGGAAACCGGTGGAGAGCATTCATGAATAGGACGTTAACGGCATCCTTCTGGGTTGTCATCTTGCTTCTTGTTGCAGCAATCATCGAAAGCACACTTACGTATACTCTGGTGAGAGGATAAAATTTTGTGATGGTTGGCATTCATAAATTTTCAGAAAGTTGACCATAACAATAAAACGGGTTCCAGCAGCACCCACAAAAAGCGAATGCACGGGTGTTGCATGAAACTTCTGTAAGTGTGATAAAGAGGCTATGCACAAAAAGGAGAACTCTAATGCTGGGTATGTTGTTTAACGATAAGGAATGCAAGGAATTAGACTATGTGCTACGTAAAGAATTAGATGAAATGCTGTTCGATCTGAGTGATAATCGTCTTGACCAAGAGATCAAATATGCTATCGCGAGCCGATATAAGACTGTGTTCCGCATGTATGCACGCTTTGCCCCGCCAAAAGAGTTGTCCAAGTATGCAAGAGGTGGAAAACTGAAAAAGTCGAAGCCGTAATGCTGAAGCTGGTCATATATTCGATTTACAGTAGTGGAAGTGAGGTGCGGCTCTCAATAGCGGGTGCTGTACCTCTGAACCATGAAAATGCGAAATTGTTGGGGGGTTCATACTTTTTGTCGAAAAAGGGTTGACCTTTCTAATTTCATATGGTAAATTAATTTTCGTTCCTTTTTTAGGAGTGGTTCACCGAAAAAAGCATGAAAATAAAGCGATTGAAAAGAATTGAAAAAATAATGCTTGCAAAGAGAACTTCAACATGATATATTATAAAAGTCGCCGCTGAAACGACGACAACATGAAAAACAGAACTAAATTGAATGTTTGATCTTTGAAAACTGAACAACGAGTGAGTAAACATTCTGCTTGCAGAATGACGCGAAAGTTGAAGACAAGCCTTGGCTTGAATCGACTGGAGCACAAATGAGATTTTTAATCTCGTCAGATTCAAAATGAGCTTATCGCTCTTTTCAATACTTTATTGGAGAGTTTGATCCTGGCTCAGGACGAACGCTGGCGGCATGCCTAATACATGCAAGTCGAGCGGAGTTGATAGGGAGCTTGCTTCCTTGATACTTAGCGGCGGACGGGTGAGTAACACGTAGGCAACCTGCCCTCAAGTTTGGGACAACTACCGGAAACGGTAGCTAATACCGAATAGTTGTTTTCTTCGCCTGAAGGAAACTGGAAAGACGGAGCAATCTGTCACTTGGGGATGGGCCTGCGGCGCATTAGCTAGTTGGTGGGGTAACGGCTCACCAAGGCGACGATGCGTAGCCGACCTGAGAGGGTGATCGGC
>NZ_JBHFJH010000003.1:0-113757 GCF_057334655.1 Paenibacillus sp. AGC31 | reverse complement strand
GCATAACGGGAAGCATCGGGGTGACTGGTATCACAGGGGAAACCGGAGCGACAGGTATAACGGGAGCCACAGGAGTCGGCATAACGGGAAGCACCGGGGTAACTGGTGTCACTGGGGGAACAGGAGCGACAGGTATAACCGGAGCCACGGGAGTCGGTGTAACAGGAAGTACCGGAGCAACTGGTGTTACGGGGGAAAGCGGAGCGACAGGTATAACGGGAGCAACGGGAATCGGCGTAACGGGGAGCACCGGGGCAACTGGTGCGACGGGGGAAACCGGAGCAACGGGAAGTACCGGGCCAACTGGTGTCACTGGGGAAACAGGGGCCACAGGTATAACGGGAGCTACGGGAGTTGGCCTAACGGGAAGCACCGGAGCAACTGGTGCGACTGGGGGAACAGGAGCTACAGGAGCCACGGGAGTGGGCTTAACCGGAAGTACCGGAAGTACCGGAAGTACCGGAGTAACCGGAGCAACAGGTGCAACAGGTGCAACTGGAACATCTGTAACATCTAACTCGGCTTTTGCTGAGAACACTAATGGTACGATTGTTGTAATATTGGGTGGTACACTCGTTCCATTACCGAATAACCAAAATATTGGCACAGGTATAACCGTCAATGGGGCTAATGACACCTTCACACTGACCAACGCAGGTCGTTACTACATCTCATACAAAATAAGTCTGACAGCTGCACTTGCTATCCAATCTCGGGTTTTACTTAACGGTACAGCTATTCCAGCGAGTGTAGTATCTCCAGTACTTTCTCTCAGTCAGCTGCAGTCGGACTTTATGATTACCGTTACCGCTGGTTCAACAATACAGTTACAATTACTCGGGCTCGTTGGCACAGCTATTCTTTCTCCTCCGGGATCTACACTAAACATTATTCAGTTAAGTTAATAGTTCGATAATGTATTAAGACTATTTCCCTAATAGGCAAAAGAAGCGGAACTCATATGAGATTGGTGCATTTGATTCTCGAGAAACCCAGATCAATTTAAGATCTTGGGTTTCTCTTTCTTTCCAGGTAGTAGTGGTCAATCCTACATTAGATGTTTGGGACGACCGAAAGAGTCAGTTCCGCACGGCCAGAAGTAAAATTAATTTTAAAATTGAAATGAATACGCAATTTACTTAGCGACAAAAAAGACGGAACCACAAGGGTCCCGTCTCTTCTTATACATTTAAAAATATTTTGATTATTCCAGAACAATTTCAACAGCAGTATTGATTTCTGGCAGCGCAGCAAGCTGCACAAGCACATCTTTTGGAACAGCTTTATCTACGGTCAGAATCATGATCGCTGCACCACCAATAATTTTACGTCCAACTTGCATGGATGCGATGTTGACATCGTTTTGTCCAAGTAGGGTTCCTACACGCCCGATAATACCTGGTTTATCATTATGTGAGATCAAAATTTGATGACTTTCCGGAGCGATATCTACCGGGAATTTGTCCAGACGAACAATACGTTCTCCATAACCTGCAAGCAATGTACCTGCTACACGGCGTTCCTCAGCATCCTGAGTTGTAACCAATGTTACGGTAATCAGGTTAGTAAATCCTTTAGTTGTTGAGGTTTGGCTTACAACCACATTCAGATCACGGATTTTGGCCAGATGCATGGAGTTAACGATGTTGGCTTCCCCACCCAAATGTCTGGCGAGAATCCCTTTCACAATGTAACGTGTGAGAGGAGAAGTATCTACTTCAGAAAGTTCACCAGCATAGTCGATCCGAATCTCCTGCACTGCATTTTGTGTAATCTGTGCTGCAAAACTACCCAACGTTTCACCCAATTTGAAATACGGCTGCAATTTGTTCATCACGGTTGGTGCAACAGCCGGCATGTTAACTGCGTTCTTGAACGGTTCATTGCGCAGAATATGAAGAACTTGTTCCGATACATCGATAGCCACGTTCTCTTGTGCTTCTACTGTGGATGCACCAAGGTGAGGCGTAACGATAATGCTTGGGTGATTCAGGAACGGGTGATCAGCGGCTGGCGGCTCGCTTTCAAATACGTCAAATGCTGCACCAGCAACAATACCTTGATCAATGGCTTCCACAAGTGCCATCTCGTCAACTACACCACCACGGGCACAGTTGATGATACGCATGCCTTTTTTCATCACTTCGAATTGTGGACGTGAAATCATATGCCGTGTTTCCGGTGTTAATGGCGTGTGAACGGTCATGAAGTCCGCATTGCGAATGATATCATCTACACTAGCAAGTTTCACTTGCAGCTTCTCGGCACGCTCCTCCGTCAGGAACGGGTCGTAAGCAAGAATGTCCATTCCGAATGCTTTGGCGCGCTTGGCAACTTCACTACCGATCCGTCCCATACCCAGTACACCGAGCGTTTTATTTCTTAATTCCACACCCAGGAAGGTTTTACGATCCCACGTACCCTGAATTGTTTTGGCGTAGGCCTGAGGAATGTGTCGTGCCAATGCCATCATCATGGCAAACGTGTGCTCACAGGTTGTGATGGTATTGCCATCAGGTGCATTAATAACGATAATACCGCGCTGTGTAGCAGCTTCCAGATCAATGTTATCTACACCAACACCTGCACGTCCGATCACCTTAAGGTTGGTACCAGCTGTCATAATACGATCTGTAACACGAGTCTGGCTGCGAACCAAGAGAGCATCATAATCACCAATAATGGCAACAAGTTCATCTTCACTAAGACCGGTTTTCTTCTCAACAACAACATCATTTGCATCCACCAGTTGCTGGATTCCCAGATCACTGATTGGGTCCGACACTAACACTTTGTACATGGTTTCTTCCTCCTTAGGTATGTGTATCTATATCGTCAAGGTCTGACCTCAGCGAAGAGGTATTCCTTAAAACCAGGTTGATTCTTCCGCCCAACAACGCGGTGTCGCAACAGAGGGGGAAGGTGAAGCAAATAGAGTGATCCCACAGATATCCTTTAAAATAAATCAAAAAACTCTCAATCCAAATACTGCTTGCGCAATAAGGGACGAGAGTTGTCGTGGTACCACCCTAATTCACCGCCGTTTCGCAACGACAGTCTTAGCGGTCAATGAAGACCGAAGAGGATAACGGGTCTAAACCGATTGCACCTACTCCAATTTCAATGCAATAACTCAGGAGCGCTCAAGACCATTTGCCTGCCACCGATTCACACCTACCATCGGCTCTCTGTAAGACGAAGCAACGTCTTTTTTCCATCATCGTGTTTAACGTGACTAATTTTTTCATAATGTATCATGGCTGACATGAGCATGTCAATAGGCTTAAATGTTTTAAAATGTTTTGCAGATGTCTTTAGATTCACACATAAACAGAGTCACCATAAGTAATACCATAGTTAATATACCTACCACAAGAAGATGGAAAGTAAGCTGTTTGATGAACTGGATTTTACTGCTTAATGAAGTAATGGCATGGATATAAAAGCAGGACTTGGGGCAGGTCTTGAACCTAATTGGTTTTTTGGCTATCATTTAGTATACTATCCGATTGGACAACGTAATTGTTATCCATCAAATTTAACTCAAGAGGACAGACACATCCGATGAAAAAATTCAAGTTTCCCAAGTTCAAGATTCAGAAGGCTGAGCCACAGCAGCTTACCGAGCGTTTGCTTTTAATCAATCTATACTTTACACAAGGTCTGACACTGATTATCGGAGTTGTGTGGATCTTATTGCAGAAACGAAACTTGTTAGATGTACTCGCATGGCCTGACAATTACCAATTTATATGGTGGGGTCTTGGTCTTGCAGGAATTATGCTTGTTATGGACTTGGTACTGTCGTATGTTATACCTCAGGAAAGCATGGATGACGGTGGAATTAACGAGATGCTGTTCCGTGGGCGTCCGATCTGGCATATTGTATGCATAGCAGCCATTGTTGCTGTGTGTGAGGAATTATTATTCCGTGGAGCCATCCAACATGCCATCGGTCCTTACTGGACAAGTATTTTATTCGCAGTTATCCATATTCGTTATTTGCGCCACTGGATTCCAACAGGCTGGGTGTTTGTCTCAAGTTATGGATTGGGTTGGATTTACTTGCAGTCCGGCACATTATGGGCGCCTATATTATGTCACTTTATTATTGATTTGGTGTCCGGATTAGCGATACGTTTTCGGAGGGGATCATGAATCAGCCATTAAGTAGAATGAAGACATATGGCAGTCAGCGCCATCGTCAATCGGATAAAAAAGAGAAATCTGAGCGTCAGGTGGCTTCTCAAGTAAGCATCGTTGCTGAAACGGCAGCAGCTGCTGAGGTTGGCGGAATCACACCAATTACTTCCGTTTCTTTACCTAGATCACAGCGCAAGCCCTATACAGAAAAGCTGGAAAGTCCAGTACTTCCTCAAAGGGCACCATCACGCTCCAAAAAAACGTCAACATCAACGGAAGAATCGATCCCCGAAGCGGGTTCGCTTCCTACACGAACAGAGTTGCATCCTTCACGTCGGTTAAAATTGAGCAAGAGGTTTGTCAATTCACTCATTTTTATTTTTGTCATGTTAACGATTAGTCTGGTTTGGTGGGGGGTTGAAGGGGCACCCGCTCTGAATACGTTCCTTCCCTTGCCGTGGTAATGCTTTTACTCACAGGTTTTATCATTTTGATGGGAATTTTACTACTTTTTCATATGTGGCGTGAAGCCCGCGTTCATCAAATGATTGAAGAAGAGGTTGAAGTGCCTCATCTGCCAACATCCTTTGACGGGGCTAAGATTTTGTATGTATCCGACACGCACAAGCGCAAGCTGAACCAGAAGGATCTGGAAAACGTTAAAAACAAGGTGGACTGGGTTCTCATCGGCGGGGATGTTGCGGAAAAAGGAATTTCATGGTCTATAGTTAGACATAACATGAAAATTTTATCGAACATTGCTCCTTCATTTACGGTGTATGGCAACCATGACAAGAGGGCGGGTACCGCTCAACTTGCGCGAATCCTTCGGGAATCGGACGTTAAACTCCTGCAGGATAATGTGGAATATCTGCAAAGGGGCAACGACAGATTGAGCCTGATCGGTGTAGATTATCGTTCCAAACAGGGCGATGTATTACTACAGCAGATCGGTAACCGTTTTTGCAAAATTGCTATCGTTCATGATCCTTTGCAGGCCCTTCGCTTGGAAGAAAATGCAGATCTTATTTTAAGCGGTCATACACATGGCGGACAATTGGTTGTACCATTTTTCGGACCTGTGTTCCTGAGCAAAGCGTATCGTCCCGTATCGAACGGGTGGTACTCCCTGAAGCGAAGTCCGGAGGACGTTTACCAAGAAGGCAAAATGCTTGTTAGCAGAGGATACGGTACAAATCATCTTCCTCTCCGACTAGGTTGTCCTGCGGAGATGCATATCATCACGTTAAGAGTGCCCACGGAAAAAGCACTCACAGAGAAACAGCCTTAATCCATTGGATCAAGGCTGTTTCATTATTAATGCGCAAAAGTACAATTTAACGAGCTTCCAATTCAATTGCGCGCGGATCAACAAAGGAATATCCTTTCTTCTCGAGCTTGGTCAGCAATTCATCCAATGCTTCAACCGTCCATGGCAACTCGTGCATCAAAATATTGCTTCCGGGATTTAACTGGTCCAGTACATTTTGGATGACTTTTTCCGGTTTGTCTTTGGTGCTTTTATCCCAATCGAGCGAACCATTAGACCAAGTCATATATAACATGCCCTTTTTCTTCACAGCAGCCTTCAGTGCATCATTTCCCGACCCAAAAGGTGGACGGAAGAATTGCGGTTCCTCACCAATGGTATCCTTCACTATTTTTTGGACATCTGTAACCTGTTTTGCCGCCTCAGCTTTGGACATTTTTTTGAGATCCTCATGATCCCAGGCATGATTGCCTACAATCTGACCCCGTTCATGTATGAGTTTGAGCAATTCCGGATGGCTTTTCACCCGATATCCATTGACGAAAAATATCGCTTTAGTGTTATGTTTATCTAAAGTGTCGATCAGTGAAGTAATCATTTTTTCTTCTTTGGGCCCATCATCAAATGTTAACAAGACGACCTTGTTTGGACTCGCTTCATCGTTTGGTTTAATATAATAATTTTCATTCATATGATACGTCTTTTCCACTTTCTCTTGTGTAGAAACCTTCTCCGAAGATTCAGGTTTTTCTTCATTCGCAGTTGAATCTTCCGTTGAAGGCTCGGGTACACCAGATCCGGGTTTTCCTGTTTCAGCTGGGTTAGAGTTATCTTGCTCTTCTTGAACCGTGGTAGTTGATTCACCCGCTGGTGCGGAATTATCAGATGTTTTTTCTTCCGCTGTCCCACAAGCTGACAGCAGCAAACTTGCAGCAATGATCAATGCGGCTGTATGTCTAAACATGATTTCAACTCACTTTCCTGTATTTATACGGAATGAGATCGCTCACTACCGCAAACACTAAATATGATTTTAACACTTGAAGGAGGTTGGTGTAATGAAGACGTCATCCTTTTTTTGGGGCATTGTCATTGGTGTTGCAGCCAGTTCATGGCTGTCCAAAGGCAGATTGCCCATGATGTCATCGGGTTCATCACGTAACATGATGGATCAGGCAAAACATAAGATGATGGAAATGACTTTCCCGGGTATGGACGGGTTCACAAGCAAGCAAAATCAACATGGTGAATCCCACAAAAATCCGGCTGCAAAGACCGCAAGAGCAATCACACCGCAGGAGAAAGAAGCGAATATGAGTATGCTCAAAGATTTTATTCGCACCAATCCGGATGTGAAGCATGAAGTTGAGCAAATTTTAAGTCAAACAAACACAACAGTACCGGGTTTATAAACCAAAACCTCCAATTAGAATCATCCACAGTCTAGATTGGCTGTGGAATGATTCTTTTTTTGTCGATTTTACTTCGTGCATTTAGAGGTATAAAATGATAACATAACTACATAGATTTATTTTCAGCACATATTGTTTTGTGCTTCATAATCTGTTATAAGACTTGCTTATAAAGGGGAGATCCTGTATGAAAATAGAACGACTAAGTCACGATAAGATACGGATTTTCCTGACCTTTGACGATCTGAGCGAGCGCGGAATACAAAAAGAAGATATGTGGCAGGAAATACCTAAGGTTCATGAACTGTTCACTGAAATGATGGATCAGGCCTATTCCGAACTTGGATTTGATGCCACAGGTCCACTCGCTGTCGAAGTATTCGCACTTCCCGCTCAAGGGATGGTTGTCATTGTCACACGAGGAAAATATGATCCGCAACAATATGGTTCAGGTCATGAAGATGATCTTCCTGAAGAAGTATATGAAATGGAAGTTACACTCGAGCAAAGCGATTCCATCGTTTATGCATTCAAGGACTTTGAAGTGCTCATTGAAGCTGCACATATGTTGCGTCAGCATGTTACGGATGCTGGGAGACTTTATTCTTATAAAGACAAGTGGTTCTTGCATTTGGAGCCAGATGAGGTAGATTCCACCAAACATGCGGCATTGATTGCCTTGCTTGCTGAATTTGGCGAAGGTTCCTCAGTTACTCCAGCAGTTATGGAAGAGTATGGTAAGGTTGTTATTCCTGCACAAGCGATTGATGTTATCTGCACCCACTTCAAACGCCAGGATTAATCTCTAGTTGTAATCGCGTCTTTAGTCAGAGGAGGGAATTTCGGTGCTTTTGTTTTCGGTCTTAGCGGCAGCAGTTGCTCCGGGTCTCGCCTTGTTAACATACTTTTACCTGAAAGACCGTTATGATTATGAGCCACTTCATATGGTATTGCGGGTTTTCCTCATGGGGATTCTGATGGTACTGCCTGTGATGATTATTCAGCGTGGCATGATGATATGGCTCGGGGATAATCCTTATCTTGAGGCCATTATGATCTCAGGTGGTGTAGAGGAATTTGTTAAATGGTTCGTACTTTACCATATCATCTATAATCACACCGAATTTGATGAGCCGTATGACGGGATCTTATATGCAGTCGCTGTTTCACTTGGATTTGCCACTGTTGAGAATGTGTTGTATGCCTTTGCGGGGAATGCATCCGTCTCAGCCATGTTCCTTCGGGCACTGCTCCCTGTTTCAGGGCACGCTATGTTTGCGGTAATCATGGGTTATTATATGGGTAAAGCCAAGTTTATCGGTGGTAAGAAAAAGCGGTGGTACCTGGTTCTTTCTCTGGTTTTGCCTTTTTTCTGGCATGCATTGTACGATGTCATCATGAACACCATGCTGAACAATTGGTTGTGGTTTATAGCGCCGCTAATGGCGGGCCTGTGGTATGGGGCAATGGGTAAAATCACACGAGCTAATAACCGTTCTCCTTTTCGTTTTGTGAAGCGGGAGGAAGAGGTTAAATTATAAAAATACGGACACACTGGTGGACATAAAGCGCATATTGCGCCTATGGCTCCGGTGTGTTTTTATTTTTACGGATAAACTCCCGGGGAATGACCAACAGAAACGGAGATCGTTGTGATGAGAATTAAAATTAAAATCAGATGCAAACAATGCGGTGAACGATTTACATTACGAGGCAAGAAAGAGCGGGGCCGGATTGAGACGGGATTTAAGCAGTGCCTCTGTGATAACAGAGACCAGTTCGAAATTGAAGAAGAGGGCATGGCAACTGGGATTCAGCTGAATTAAAGGGAGGACCCAAACGGGACTTTAGCAGCCTGCTTGTGTAAGGACTGGAAATCGCATGCATAAGAGATCTTTCTTCGATCCACAATAGAGGTAGTGGTTTAGAAGAAAGGAGACTCTACGGATGTATAAACGTTTAAGTTCAGTTATGTTTCCGATATTTGCGGTTCTGCTGGTCGGTGCGCTTGTGTGGGGTTATCAGGAGAATCAGGAGAAGAATGCAATTCTGATCAAGGCAGAGAATCAATATCAGCGTGCCTTTCACGATTTATCTTTTCATATGGACAAATTGCATTCGGAGATTGGTAACACCTTGGCGGTTCACTCTACATCACAGGGGATGCATCGCAAAGGTTTGATGAATGTATGGCGACTCACCAGTGAAGCGCAGAATGAGATCAACCAACTGCCACTTACCATGCTGCCATTTAACGAGACAGAGGAGTTTCTCTCACGTATTTCCAACTTTGCCTATCGGGCGTCGATGCGGGACTTGACGAACGAACCGCTAAGTGAGAAGGAAATGGGCAACCTGAAAAAGCTGTATCAGAATTCATCCGAGATTACCAAGAATCTGCAGGATGTACAGCAGAAAGTCCTGACGGACCGATTGCGCTGGATGGATGCAGAGACTGCCATGGCAACGCAAGAGCAAACCATGGACAACACGATCGTTGATGGTTTTCGTACTGTGAACAAAAAGGTACAGGAATACCCGGAGCTTGATTGGGGTCCTTCCGTATCCAATATCTATGCAAAACGATCAGTCAAGAAACTGGGCGGTTTGCCGGTGACCAAAGAACAGATCCAGAGCAAGGCTGCAAAATTTTCTAATGCGGATAGTAGCAAAATCCAAGTGCAGGAGAACGGCAAAGGAACTGACTGGGAGTCCTACACTGCCACAATTGATCATGCCAACAATGGCAAACTGATGATGGATTTCACCCGTAATGGCGGAATGCTGATCTCTTACAGTGATACGCGTCCAATCGGAACCAAAAAAGTGTCTCGTCAGAATGCCATGGCTAAAGCAGATCAATTCCTAATGAACAAAGGTTATAAGGATATGAAGGCCGTAAACTACGATGAATATGGTAATCTGGGTAACCTTACTTATGTACGGAAGCAAGGAGACATTTTGATCTATCCTGAGAAAATGTCAGTTCGTGTAGGTTTGGATACAGGTGAAGTAACCGGCTTCCAGGCGAGTGACTTTGTCTACGAACATAATGACAAGCGCAAAATTCCGAAAGCAACTCTTACGGAGCAACAGGCGCGGAAAAAGCTTAACTCGGAGTTCGAAGAAAATTATGTTCGCAAATCCCTGATTGAGAATGATTACAGCAAAGAAGTATTGTGTTATGAATTCGGAGGGAAAATTAACGGTTCTCGTTACCGGATATACATTAATGCAAATACAGGAATGGAAGAAGCGGTTGAAGAGATCAAACCGGTCAATGCAACCTCATAAAAAGATGGATAATCTGAATTTTAAGCTGAGCGAATAACTGTGGCAGACCACGATGTGGTCTGTTTTTTTCTTGTTCATTGTGAGAAAGGTCATGGTATAATAGTCCTTGTACATACGAAGATAAATACATAAAGTGGCGGTGAACGGCTTGTTTCCGAAAATAAATGAAATTTTATACATCCAGATTGCTTCGGCAGATGAAAAAGAGGAACACAAAGAATACAAATCACGCATTGCAGATATGGATGACAGCAGTTTTCTGATTGAGGTCCCGATACAACAAGGAAGTAGCCGTCTGAAAAGGCTCTTTTTCGGAGAGGAATTGTCCATTTCATATATTACGGAGGATGGGGTCCGGCATTATTTTAATACCTATGTCACGGGATTTGAGGAAGATGTGGTCCGTCTTGTCCGTATCCGCAAACCGCTTCCGAGCGATATATCCAAAATACAACGGCGCAGCTTTCTTCGTGTTCATGCAAACCTCGAATTGGCCATCCAGAGTGAAGACCTGACTCGTACCGTCGGATTGACTGAAGATATTGGTGGCGGTGGATTGTCCATCTATGGCGAAACAGGGTTTTCAATAGCTGAAGGTCAAAAACTGAAATGTTGGTTGCTGGTTCCCTACCGGAATTCAACCATTGAACATGTGAATTTTGAAGCTGAAGTTGTTCGGATCAAAACCCTGGAAACCGGCAGACAGTTATGCATGCTGAAATTTGTGCAGATTTCAGATTCGGAGCGCCAAAAAATTATCAAGTTTTGTTTTGAACGGCAACTAGACTATCGCACGAAATAGGAATGTTGTGGCATAAAGAGAGGGAACTGCGGGTACCGTAATTGAAAAACGGAGGTATTGCCTTGAATCATCGTCATGCAACCCGCAGATATGAAAGACTCTATTATGTTTTCTCCAGGCGAATGGAACGAAAGGTTGCTATTCTGATTATAGCCCTTCTAATCCTGCTTGTGGTATATCAATTGCTGCTGTTGGTGCCAGACTTCAAAAAGAATTTGACCACCATTGACCGCCTGGAAGGAACGCCAATTGAAATGCAAACGGTGAATGATTACAAACGTCGTTGATTTGTCTGTTTTTGCATCCATGTGTAGAGTGTGGTATAATTTTCACGATGCAGGCAATGCCTGTTTTTTTATTGAGGTTTATCGTTTGAGGAGGAATGCCCCGTTGGCAAGCCAGAACACATCAGAGAACGGGAAAATGAACGTTGCAATTGACGGACCTGCCGGTGCCGGGAAAAGCACGGTGGCCCGATTGGTTGCAGAGGCGCTCGCGTATGTATACGTCGATACAGGCGCAATGTACCGTGCGGTAACCTTGCACATGCTTCGGAAAGATATTGCGCCGGAAGAAGTGGCACAGGTACTTCAGGAAGCCCAAAAGCTGGTCATTGATTTACAACCGGATCCCGACGGACAGAAAGTGTTCTGTAATGGGGAAGAAGTAACCTCGGAAATCCGCTCCCGTGAAGTTACGGGAATCGTGTCCCGATATGCGCAAATCGAGGGGCTGCGTACGCAATTAGTGGATACTCAGCGGCAAATGGCTTTGCGCAAGGGCGTCGTCATGGATGGACGCGATATCGGAACGACAGTACTGCCCGATGCGGAAGTGAAAATCTTCATGACTGCCAGTGTCGAAGAGCGTGCGCTTCGCCGCTTCAAAGAACTGGACCCCTCTGAAGGACTGACGTTGCAACAGCTGGAGCGAGACATTGCCACCCGTGACAGATTGGATGAGAATCGGGAAATTTCCCCATTGCGTTGTGCTGAGGATGCTATCGTCCTTGATACAACGGAGATGAACATTCATGAAGTGGTTGACAAAATCGTATCTTATTGCACAATGGTCAGAGGAGAGATCGGTCTATGATTTACACATTTTGCAGCACATTACTGCGGATCATTTATACCATTCTTTTCCGCTTGGAGGCCGTTGGACGGGAGAATATTCCGAAAGAAGGCGGCGTACTTTTATGTTCCAATCATATTAGTAACTTCGATCCTCCAACCGTTGGTATCAAAATTCGCCGTCAGGTGCGTTTCATGGCCAAAAGCGAATTGTTTGACATTCCGGTACTCGGCCGAATTATTAAAGCTGTGGGCGCTTTCCCCGTTAAACGTGGAGGTGTCAGCAAGGAATCCATCAAAACCTCACTCAATATTTTGCGTGATGGTCAAGTGCTTGGAATCTTCCCCTCGGGAAGCCGCCACAATGATGGAGGTATCGGCAAAAAAGGGGCAGCGAGTTTTGCTCTCCGCAGTGGCGCTACAGTTATTCCTACTGCTATTATCGGTAACTACAAAGTTTTTCGTAAGATGAAAGTTGTATATGGAGCACCAGTAAGTTTGGACGAGTTCAAGGAAGACCCATCTGGAGAAGCTCTGGAGAAGGCGACTGAAAAGATTATGTCCAAGATTAACGAAATGGTGCAAACGGGCGTGCCAAGCAAGTAATGGCTTCGTCGGTAGCTGAGTGCATGTTTCCATATTTTTGAGGGAGACTAAAGCATGAGCACTCAGTGATGAAAGTGTTTTGAACTCTGCTACAGGCAGGTTTGAATATAATGGGGTTTTTGAATTGAGGAGGGTATTTGACATGTCGGAAGAAATGAAAAATCAAGAAGCAACCCAAGATGAGTTGGATCAATTCGTTTCCTTGAAAAAAGGAGATACCGTAAAAGGAACCATCGTCAAATTGGAAGATAACCAAGCCTATGTGAGCATTGGATATAAATATGACGGTGTCATTCCAATTCGTGAACTGTCTTCATTACATGTTGACAGCGCGTCTGACGCAGTAGAAGTTGGACAAGAAGTTGAAGCTAAAGTTCTTAGCATCGACGACGAGAAAGAAAAACTCGTTCTGTCCAAACGTGCAATCGACAGCGAAAACGCATGGGATCAATTGCAAAAGCATTTTGAAGACCAAGACGTATTCGAAGTTGTTGTAGGTGATGTTGTTAAAGGTGGTCTGGTAGCAGACGTGGGCGTACGTGGATTTATCCCGGCTTCCATGGTTGAACGCCATTTCGTTGAAGACTTCAGCGACTACAAAGGACGCACACTGCGTGTTAAAGTGAAAGAGATCGACCGTGAGAACAACAAAGTGATCCTTTCCCAAAAAGACGTACTGGAGCAAGAATTCGAAGCAAACAAAGCTACAGTAATGGCTGGTTTGCAAGAAGGTCAAGTGATCGAAGGTACAGTACAACGTTTGACTCAATTCGGTGCATTCGTTGATGTGGGCGGAGTTGACGGTTTGGTTCACGTATCCGAGCTGGCTTGGACACACGTTGAAAAACCATCCGATGTACTGTCTGAAGGTGATAAAGTTAGTGTGAAAGTGCTGAAAGTTGACCCTGAAAAAGGCAAAATCAGCCTGAGCATGAAAGCTGTTCAACCTGGTCCTTGGGAAACAGCAAGCGAAAAATTCAATTCCAGCGATATCGTAACAGGTGTTGTAAAACGTCTGGTAGACTTCGGTGCATTTGTTGAAATCGCTCCTGGTGTTGAGGGACTTGTGCATATCTCGCAAATCTCCCACAAACACATCGGCACTCCTCATGAAGTGCTGAAAGAAGGACAGGAAGTTCAGGTTAAAATCTTGGACATGAACCCTTCTGAGCAACGTGTAAGCTTGAGCATCAAAGAAACAGAAGAGGCTCCAGCTCAACCACAAAAATCAGAAAGACCTTCAAGAAACAACGCTCCGCGTGAAGAAATTAACAATCCAAACGTTTCCTTGAACAATCAAGGTATGAGCACTACGCTTGGCGAACTGTTTGGAGACAAACTCAGCAAATTCAAATAAGTTAACAATGCATGGTTCTAAGTTATATACTGCATATTTTGCTGAATAACAAAAGCAAGATCGGCGAGCCCAAGGCGGGTTCGCCGATTGTTTTTATTGCGAGTAATTTGGCATGAAACGTTAGCCAAGACATATCTTTTTTGCTATGATGAGTATCGTAAGTATGGACAGGAGGAGTGGAATGTATGGCAAGACCCGTTGTGGCAATTGTCGGACGACCGAACGTGGGTAAATCGACCATTTTCAATCGGATCATCGGCGACAGACTGGCCATTGTGGAAGACAAGCCGGGCATTACCCGTGACCGCATATATGGAATCGGTGAATGGAACGGTAAACCATTTAGTATCATTGATACAGGTGGTATCGAAATTGATGGTGAAGATGTAATCTTAAAATCGATTCGGATGCAAGCAGAGCTCGCTATTGAAGAAGCGGATGTTATTGTATTCATGTGTGATGCAAAAGCAGGTATTACGCAATCGGATGAAGAGGTAGCAGAGATGCTCTACCGCTCAGGCAAGCCTATTGTTGTAGCCGTTAACAAAGTGGATAATATCGGACGAAGTGAGCTCATTTATGAGTTTTATGGATTTGGTTTCGGTGATCCTATCGGCGTATCCGGAAGTCACGGTACAGGTGTAGGTGATTTGCTTGATGCAATTGTGGAGAAGCTGCCAGAACTTGAGGAAGAGACTTACGATGAAGATGTCATTCGTGTAGCTCTGATCGGACGTCCTAATGTGGGTAAGTCTTCACTGGTGAACGCTATTCTGGGTGAAGAGCGTGTCATTGTAAGTGACGTGGCTGGAACGACCCGGGATGCAATTGATACACCTTTTGAAAAAGACGGCCAACGTTACGTGCTGATTGATACAGCAGGTATGCGTAAGCGTGGTAAAGTATATGAAACAACTGAGAAATACAGTGTAATGCGTGCGATGCGTG
Source organism: Paenibacillus sp. AGC31 (assembly GCF_057334655.1). Taxonomy (NCBI): domain Bacteria; kingdom Bacillati; phylum Bacillota; class Bacilli; order Caryophanales; family Paenibacillaceae; genus Paenibacillus; species Paenibacillus sp. AGC31. Next base: position 98,852 of record NZ_JBHFJH010000003.1, on the reverse strand, counting down.
CGATTGAGCGTGCAGATGTTGTTCTGATTGTCATTAATGGTGAAGAAGGCATTATTGAACAGGACAAGCATATTGCAGGATATGCATTCGAAGCGGGTAAAGCGTCATTGTTTGTTGTGAACAAATGGGACGTGGTAGAGAAGCATGACAAGACGATGAAAGAGTTTGAGAGAAAAATTCGGGATCACTTCCTATTTATGACTTATGCTCCGGTCGTATTTTTGTCGGCTCTCACAAAACAACGCTTACAAAAACTGTTGCCGGTTGTGCAACGTGTAGCAGAGCAACACTCGTTACGTGTGCAGACACATCTGCTTAACGATGTGGTGTCTGATGCGGTTGCCATTAATCCTCCGCCAACAGATAAAGGACGGAGAATGAGAATTAACTATGTGACTCAGGTTGCAGTTAAACCACCGACCATGGTTATTTTTGTGAACGATCCTGAGTTGATGCACTTCTCATATGAGCGCTATCTGGAGAATAAAATCCGTGCAGCGTTTGATTTCGAAGGAACACCAATTCGCATATTTACTCGGAAGAAGTCCGACGAAAGTTAGGGGAGAAGTGTGTGATTTTACAAATCGCAGCGATTGTACTGAGTTATCTGCTCGGTTCGATCAGCTTTAGTGTCCTCCTTGCCAAAGCGATACGGGGGATCGATATTCGTCAGCACGGAAGCGGAAACGCGGGAGCTACCAATACATTGCGTATTTTGGGTAGAGGACCGGCAATTGCTGTTCTGTTACTTGACGTACTTAAAGGTGTTGCAGCTGTATGGATTGGAATCTGGCTGAGTGACGGTTCTGCCTGGATTCCTGCACTCAGTGGTATAGCAGCCATTGCAGGACATAACTGGCCGCTTTACTTCCATTTTCGTGGAGGAAAAGGCATTGCCACAGCCATTGGTGTTCTGGTGAGTCTTGCTTTCCTACCTGCGTTATGTGCTGGGGTGATCGCCATTCTGTCTATTGTATTGACACGCTATGTTTCATTGGGGTCTCTGATTTTTGTAGCATTTACACCCATCTTTATCCTGGTATTACCCGGATATTCAATGAATATCTTCTGGGGGAGTCTGATTATTTGTCTGTTTGCGTTCTGGAGACATCGTACCAATATTGCGAAGCTCGCCAAAGGACAGGAAAATAAATTGGGATCGAAAAACCCTGGAGGGGGTAAACGAGTTGTCTAAAAAAGTTGCTGTTCTGGTCGCTGGAAGCTGGGGGACAGCTCTGGCCAGTGTACTCGCCGCCAATCAGTTGGACGTGATGATGTGGACACGTGGTGAAGACCAGGCTAACGAAATCAATAACAAACACACCAATACTCGCTATCTTCCGGATGCGGAGCTTTCACCACGAATTCAAGCAACAACTGATATGGAAGCTGCGGTGGAAGGCGCTATAGCTGTGTTAATTGTTGCGCCTTCATCAGCCATGCGTGCAGTTACGAACCAGCTTAAGGCTTATTACAAGCCTGAGATGTTAGTCATTCATGCAACCAAAGGTTTCGAGACAGAAAGCCTCAAACGGATGTCCACAGTCATTTCAGAAGAGCTTGAATGTGAAGAAGGACGTGTTGTTGTTCTTTCTGGCCCAAGTCATGCGGAAGAAGTGGTGAAGCGTTGTCCAACGACAGTGGTTGTAGCTTCACTGGATAAGTCATCTGCCGAGGCGGCCCAAGCTTTGTTTATGAATGCTTATTTCCGTGTTTACACCAATCGTGACATGCTCGGTGTTGAACTGGCAGGCGCATTCAAAAATATCATTGCTCTTGGTGCAGGCATGTCCGATGGTCTTCAATTCGGTGATAATGCCAAAGCAGCGCTGTTGACCCGTGGTCTGGCGGAAATCACACGTATTGGTGTGGAGATGGGGGCAAATCCTTTAACGTTTTCAGGACTTGCCGGAATCGGGGATCTGGTTGTAACGGCTACAAGTCAGCACAGCCGTAACTGGAGAGCGGGTTCTATGTTGGGTCAGGGACAGAAGCTCGATGATGTCCTGAAGTCAATGGGCATGGTGGTGGAAGGCATTCGAACCACACAGGCAGCCTATTTCATCTCTCAAAAATACGGTGTGCAAATGCCGATTGCAGATCAGTTGTATCACGTTTTATTCCAAGAGAGACAGCCGCGTGATGCGGTTGAAGCCCTGATGGGACGTGACCCGAAGACCGAAATGGAAGTCATGAAGCTTGAAACCTGGGAGCAGTGGCATTCCTGATTGTTATCAGCCTAAACGCATCTTGTGAAATAAGGAGCTTATTCACCTTTTCTGTAGCGGACTCATACTATACACATGAGTATTGCCGGAGGAGGGGAGACGAATGGGTAACAACATTTCCAAAGATGCGCTGAATGCAATCAACAAAAAAACGGGTAAAACGATAACTGAGGGTGCCGTCAAGAAATTGGCAAGCACGGTGAAACCAACGACGATCCAGAATGAAGCTCAGTTGCGCCAATTGATCAAGCAAGTATCCGCCATGGCGAAAGTTCCGGTATCTGAGGATACGGTTAAGGATATTGTGAGTGCGGTCAAGAAAAGCGGATTGAATCCAAACAGTATGGAGTCGTTAATGAAAATGATGATGAAAAAATAATAGATCACACCTGCTTGTGCAGGTGATCCAGTAAGACAAAAAGACGAGTCGGCATCTGCCGGCTTGCTTTTTTGTCTTTTTTTTGGAAAGTTGAGCTGAATTTCATGTTATAATGGTTGCAATTGTCACAGTGTCAGTGATGAATATCGGACTGAAGGGGAGACTGCTGGATTATGAGCGCAATGGACAAGATGTGGCTGTCATTGGTGGCCATCCTCATTATGGGATTATCTGTATTCCTGATTACGTTTGCTCGTGCCAAAACAAAGGGGATTGTACGGGGGATTCTTTCTCTAATTGCATTTTTGATTATGCTGATTGGCTTTTTCGGTGGAATCGCTTCTCTGACCTGATTTCCCATGCCTGAAAGATAACATCCGCATAAGCACATCATAAGAACTGACACAATGAACACGGATGAGGGGAGTGTGAGCCTATGAGGCCGCATGATACGGAGGGTCGGACAGAGCGTTATCCGGAATTACACGCGGCTTTGCTGGAAACGGCCAAAGCTTGGAACACACAGCCGCAGACATGGTTACTTGGAGGAAGTTGTGGGTTGCTGCTTCAAGGGGTGGAGTTGCAACAGGCTCCGAGAGATATTGATATCTATGCGGATGTTGCCGCTGCTAAGGAACTTCACCGTAGCGCTCCGGGGGAAATGCTTGACGAGCCTACAGTGGACAAGACAGGACCGTATGCTTCTCTGCTGAGCCACTATCAGGTGGGTGAATGTGCGCTGGAACTGGTTGGTGGTTTCGAAATATGGGCTCGAAAAAGTTGGTACCGTATCGAGATTGAACATGTACTTGCTCTGCATGCACCAGTAGCACAAGTGGGTTCATATACCCTGCGACTGATGCCGCTTGCGCATGAGCTGTTGTTTAATCTGCTGCGAGGTCGTGAAGATCGTTATGTCCCCATTGCGACACAGATGCGCGAGCAGCCAGATGCACATCAACCTATAATGATGCTGTTAAGTCAACAGAATGTGTGGGCAAGTCGCTTCAGAGCCGAAGTGGAAGAGCTTGTTGGCTTTACATGGCCCCAGTAGGTTGAGGGAGGAAAATGATGGACTATAAAGTTACTTTTTTACCTATGAACAAATCGATAGCGCTCAAACCAGGGGTGACACTTCTGCATGCAGCACGACGTGCTGGAGTCAAGATTACGACCCGATGTGATGGTAAAGCGGCTTGCCTGATGTGCAAAGTGAATGTGGATGAAGAACATCGGGCGGAACTGTATCCACCAACAGATGCAGAAAAGCGCAAGCTGGGTTCTCTGTTGGAAGCAGGTACACGACTGTCCTGTCAGGCCAAGGTGTGTGGATCTCTATCGGTTCATGTTCCAGAGGACCCGCTGAAGGCAGCCATTCGGAAACAACTGGAACGTCAGCAACAGGAAGATGACTGGTTCTGAGCGTTATGAAATGGATTCTCTAATGAGTTATTCAAGGAGGACACGAATGATTAGGAACAAGCCAAAATGTGTGGAAGGAAGTGGACAGCAGCGTCTGAGACATCAGACGGGCAGTCTGCTGTTATTCCTGTTGTTTGCTTTTACAGCAAGTGGTTGTATGTATCCATCCCAGAGCAATTCGGACCCTAAGATAGCGTATCGGGAAAGCGTGAGCCGTATCCAGAGTGCGGTCGAGGCATTCCAGCAAGATGAGGGGATTTTGCCAATCATTAATGCAGATATGGAAACGCCTAAATATGAAAAGTTCAGAGTGGATTTGCCCAAGTTGAAACAACTGGGGTATCTGGATGAAATACCGGAGACTGCTTTTGAAAGTGGTGGGAGCGCTTACTTCCTTATTCAGGACGAAGAAGTGAATCCGACCGTTAAAGTGATGGACCTTCTGACCGTACAGAAAGTAAACGATGTGCAACGAATGGTTAATCAATATAAGTCCGTACATAACAATAAGCTGCCAAGCGGGGAAGAACTGTATCCGGGGTTATATGCTGTGGATATGGAGCTGGCTGCTCAGGCAGGTACTCCTTCCATTACGCTGAATAGTGTATATTCAGGTCAGGCGTTACCTTTTATGATGGATGACGAAGGCAAGGTCTATGTAGATTATGCTTTTGATATTATGCAGGCAGTGGACAAGTCTGACGTGTCTCCAGCAGAGACTGAAGATGTTCGGGATTTGCTGGTGGAACACTCCTACTTCGTACCTGTAAAATCCGTTTTCTACGCATGGCAAAATAATGCGCCGGTTGCCCAGCCAATAAAATAAGCATGATTGCAATTCAAATGGTTTAGCTGTATGACCACCATGCCTCTAATGGTTCAAAAAGAGATATTCCAAATAAGGGATATCTCTTTTTTCTTTGTCAGTATGAGCAATAACCGTCATAAAAGCTTCACGGATCACATAAAGTAGATTGAAATAAAGACGCGCAGTCCGAGATCGGGGGATTCTCCTAATGTCATCACCATAAGATAAAAAAACAAAAATACGCGTCATATTGCCGCATACGGATACATAAGATGATACTAGTCCAATTGCATGTACGAGTTAACGCCGCTCTCGCCGGTTTCATCAGAATGCAACGTTCGGCGGCGGACGACTTCCGGGCACTCACAAAGGCGGCTCTACCGTTGCAGGGATTTCAGTCTTCTGATTGAAAAAACGAAGCGGATGCTCTTTAGCATTTTTCCTTCGGAGTAATTTAGGGAGGGGATTTCATTGGAGAAAGTGGACATTTTTAAGGACATAGCTGAGCGGACCGGAGGGGATATTTATCTCGGGGTTGTCGGCGCAGTCCGGACGGGAAAATCAACATTTATTAAACGATTCATGGAAACCATCGTGTTGCCAAACATCACTAACGAGGCTGACCGTGGTCGAGCGGTGGATGAACTTCCACAGAGTGCAGCAGGTAAAACCATCATGACTACCGAACCAAAATTCGTACCAAATAACGCAGTCCAGATCAAGGTGGCAGAAGGACTTGATGTCAATGTGCGTCTTGTGGATTGTGTAGGTTACGCGGTGGAAGGAGCCAAGGGATACGAGGATGAGAATGGTCCACGCATGATCTCCACGCCTTGGTTCGAGGAACCAATTCCATTCCAGGAAGCCGCCGAGATTGGTACTCGCAAAGTCATTCAGGAGCATTCTACACTGGGTGTTGTGGTAACAACAGACGGCACAATCGCCGAAATTGCCCGCAGTTCCTATGTGGAATCTGAAGAACGGGTCATTGCAGAATTAAAAGAAGTGGGTAAACCGTTTGTCCTGGTCATCAACTCCACTCGTCCTCGCAGTGAAGAAGCCCTGCAATTGCGTAGTGAGCTTGCTGCCAAATACGACATTCCGGTGATGACACTCAGTGCAGCGACCATGACGGAAGATGATGTGACGGGTGTACTTCGTGAAGTGCTCTATGAGTTCCCTGTGCATGAAGTGAATGTAAACTTGCCGAGCTGGGTTATGGTGCTCAACGAGACTCACTGGCTGCGGAGCAACTACGAAAATTCCGTACGGGATACCGTCAAGGATATTCGCAGACTTCGTGACGTGGATCGGGTTGTCGCACAGTTCATGGAATATGAATTCATTGATCGCGCAGGTCTGAGTGGCATGAATATGGGGCAGGGTGTAGCCGAAATTGACCTGTATGCGCCGGATGAACTGTATGATCAGATTCTCGTGGAAGTGGTTGGCATCGAGATTCGCGGTAAGGATCATCTGCTGCAATTGATGCAGGAATTCTCGCATGCGAAGAGAGAATATGACCGCTTTGCAGAAGCGCTGGAGATGGTCAAAACGACCGGATACGGCATTGCTGCTCCATCTCTTGCCGAGATGGCTCTGGATGAACCTGAGCTCATTCGTCAGGGCACCAAATTTGGCGTACGTCTGAAAGCAACGGCACCATCCATTCACATGATCCGGGTTGATGTGGAATCGGAGTTCGCTCCAATTATCGGTACGGAGAAACAAAGTGAGGAACTGGTGAGATACCTGATGCAGGACTTCGAGAACGATCCGATCAAGGTATGGGATTCAGACATGTTCGGTCGTTCCCTGCACTCCATTGTGCGAGAAGGGATTCAGGGCAAGATTGCCATGATGCCGGATAATGCAAGATACAAATTGCAAGAGACGCTGGGAAGAATCATTAACGAAGGTTCGGGCGGCTTGATCGCCATCATTCTGTAAGACATCAAAAGACCGTAAGGGGGCATCCCCTCGCGGTCTTTTTTACGTGATTTCTTTATTTTGGATGAAATGGATGGGAAGAATAGTGGTTTCAAAAAAACTTAGCGAGTTTTAGCTTTAAATTGCTAAAACCCATTTACATACTTGGGATTAGCCGTTATATTAATATTCAACTATTGTGATCGAGATCACAGAGAGTGGACAGGGGGATACAGAGATGAAAAGAAAAGAGACAAAATGGGTATGGTTGAGTGTGTTATTAGTATTTACATTGGCGTTGTCCGCTTGCGGAATCAAAAAAGAACCGGCAGCCACTCCGGCTTCGGGTGCATCAGATGATACACCAAAAACGGAAGCAGTCACGGGCCCTCTAAGTGGCAAACGGATCGCACTTATTATGGAATTCAATACAGGTACTTTCTCACAGCAATATGTACAGGGTGTAAAAGAAGAAATCGAAAAATTCGGTGGAGAACTGACAACCTTTGTTGCCGATAATGACAAAGCAAAGATGGTATCCTTGCTTGATAGCGCTATTAACCAGAAATTCGATGCCATTCTCACGGATCATGGAGATTCCCTGTTAGAGCCAGGCGTGAAGAAGGCAGTAGAACAGAATATTCCAGTGGTCGTGTTTGACGCAGCTATCAGTGTTCCGGGAGCCACAGTCCTGTCGCAGGATGATCAGAAGATGGCTGAGCTGACGCTGGAGCAAATGAAAAAAGATATCAATGGACAAGGAAATATTGTCAAAGTATGGGTAGCTGGGTTCGCACCGATGGAACGCCGTCAGATCGCATACGGTGAATTCATGAAAGCAAATCCGGACATCAAGGAAATAGCGACATTCGGTTCTGCACAGAACCCGGCGCTGGATACTCAAGCCAAAATGGAAGCTATTCTCAAGCAGTATCCAAAAGGTGAGATTACAGCTGTATGGACTGCATGGGATGAGTTCGCCAAAGGTGCAGCACGTGCGATTCAACAAGCTGGACGTGATGAGATCAAAGTGTATGGTATCGATATGAGTGACGAGGACCTGCAAATGATTCAGGACCCGAAAAATCCTTGGGTTGCTTCTGCTGCTGTTGATCCAACGGATATTGGACGCGTCCAGGTACGTTATGCTTATCAAAAACTGAACGGGGACGAGACGGAAGATGCAGTTGTTCTTAACCCGGTCTATGTTCAACGTGAAGCTCTGCCAGATAAACAAATCTCCACTTCGGAGCTGTCAGAGTTCGTTGAAGGTTGGGGTGGCAGCACACAAGGAATCAAGGACTGGATGAGCGAATACGGAATTACTGCTAAATAAGCAGCGTAAGGGAAGCGCGCCGCAAGGCGCGCTTTTTCAAACATAAATGAAGATATGTGTGGTCTGGATGAAAAAAGGGATGCTCCCGGAAGGGAACGATTGGAGGTTAACATCATGAGCACTGCACCGATTCTGCTTCAAATGGAACATATCCACAAGCAGTTTTCAGGTATTCCTGCACTGAAGGATGTGAATTTCTCTGTAAAAGGTGGGGAGATTCATGCGCTGTTGGGTGCCAATGGTGCCGGTAAGAGCACGTTAATGAAAATTCTGTCCGGTGCCTATCCATTGGATCAGGGTACGATTCAGTTGAGTGGACAAGCGTTACATTTAAGTTCTCCTGGAGACGCAAAGGCAAGTGGGATTCACTGTGTCTATCAGGAAGTGGATGCGGCACTGGTGCCACAGCTGACGGCTGCGGAGAACATTATGTTGGATCAGTTGGCTTCATCTGCCGGGGGTTGGTGGAAAAGTCCACGAAAACTGCAACAGCGTGCGGTTGAGGCGTTGAAGCAATTAGGAGCAGACATATCCGTTCACCAAAAAGTGGCCGATCTGACACTTGCAGAAAAACAGATGATACTGTTGGCACGGATTTTGATTCAGGATGCCAAAGTCATCATTTTTGATGAACCGACCGCACCGCTGAGCCAGGAAGAAACGGATGCATTTTTCCGGATTGTACATCTGCTGAAGGAACGGGGCGTAGCCTGCATTTTCATTACCCATCGTCTTGCGGAAGTGACAGGTCACTGTGATCGCGTTACGGTTATGAGAGATGGGCAACATGTATTTACCGGTGAAGCAAAGGGTCTGACGATCAACGATTTGGTTACACAGATGCTGGGCAAACCATTCGAAGAAGAGTTTCCAAAGACGGAAGCGCCCGTAGGGGAGCTACTGTTGGAGGCACGTGGGCTTCGGCGTGGAGTGAAAGTCAAAGGTGTTGACCTCTCTGTACGCCGAGGTGAAGTCCTCGCTGTGGTGGGTCTGGTAGGCGCGGGTAAAACGGAAAGCTCTCGTTTGCTGATTGGTGCAGATCGGCTGGAAGGAGGCGAGATCCGGCTTAACAACCGTAATCTACGCCTGTCTCAGCCTGCGGATGCGGCGGCTCTGGGAATTGTTTCTGTACCGGAGGAGCGACGTAAACAAGGAATCCTGATCCAGGAGAATGTGGAACGGAATTTAAGTCTGCCTTTGCTAAGCCGTCTTAGTACATTAGGTTTTGTAAGCCGCAAGCGGGAACGACTGAATGCTGAGTCATTGGTGAAACAGCTTGGAATTAAAACATCGTCGGTGAAACAGGAAGTGAAATATCTAAGTGGTGGTAATCAGCAGAAGGTAGCCATTGGTAAATGGCTTAATGCGGATGCGGATGTATTTATATTTGATGAGCCAACCAAAGGTGTAGATATAGGGGCAAAAAGTGACATTTTCCGCATCATCAATGAACTGGCTTTGGCGGGCAAGGGTGTCATCTATTTCACCTGTGAACTGGATGAAGGCATGGGAATTGGCGACCGAATCGCTGTCATGTGCGAGGGTGTTATCGTAAAAGAGTTCAAACGAGGCGAGACTAACCAAGAACAGCTGCTATACTATGCAAGCGGTGGACAAGAGGTGCAATCATGAAGGATAAATCACTGGATTTTGCGTTCCGTTACGGGGCGATTATTGTCATCATAGGTGTTATCGCATTTTTCGGCATTAAATTGCCTTATTTCTTTACGTACAGTAACTTGACCGATATTTTGGGCTCGATCTCGATCGTTACGTTTGTAGCGATCGGTGTTACGTTATCTCTCATTGTTGATGGATTTGATCTCTCGGTTGGGGCGACTGTCTCATTAACTACCGTCGTTACGGCTTCATTAATGATCTGGTATCAGCAACCGCTCGCAATCGTCATTATCGTGCCATTGATTATCGGGGCTGTTATTGGTTTACTGAACGCTTTGCTGATCGTAAAATTGCGTATTCCGGATTTGCTTGCAACCCTCGCCACGATGTACATCATCGGAGGTATTCACAAAACGTATGCACAGGGATACACCATTTATAATCACATGCAGTTCCCTGATGGAAGCAAAGCTGCGGGAGAGATGGACCCGACATTCCTGCTAATAGGGCAGGGTAAATGGCTTGGTATGCCGATATCGGTTATCATGCTACTTATTGCGGTAATAGGTGTGCATATCTTTTTGACGTATACGAAATATGGTCGCCAGATGTACATTACAGGTGGTAATGAGGAAGCTGCACGGTTGTCTGGAATCAAGGTAAAAAAGGTGCGTACACTCGCCTATGTAGCCGCTGGAGTGTTTGCAGCAATCGGGGGTATTATCTATGCTTCCAAAGTAGGATCTGGGCAAATTGATGCGGGATCACCGTTGTTAATGGAATCCGTAGCTGCAGTATTTGTCGGTTTCTCTGTGTTTGGTGCGGGTAAACCCAATGTCATCGGAACCTTCATTGGTTCGGTTCTGATTGGTGTACTTGTGAATGGTTTAACGATGATGAACGTACAGTATTTCACACATGATATTGTAAAAGGTGGGGTTCTCGTGCTTGCCCTGGCGGTTACATTTTACGTCTTAAACCGCAACCGGACTTGAAATTGTGGGCTGTCTGTATTAGTATGAAATTTGTTCGGCGTCTGAAATGCCCGTGGTTTCAGACGACATTCTGCCGAAAATGACTGTTGACCGCAGGCGGAGATTTGTGTTCAGCGCTCAAGATGTACGTAGATTTTTTGCGTATGAACGTATATTTCGCTATAAAACGGAAACACAGTATAACATTCAGGACATTGATACAGGAGGTGAAAAACAAATGAACAAATCAGACTTGATTACACACGTATCTGAAGCGACTGAATTGTCCAAGAAAGATGTAACGAAAGCGGTTGATGCCGTATTCGAAGCAATCTCTGAGGCTCTTCAAAGCGGAGATAAAGTACAATTGGTTGGTTTTGGGAACTTCGAAGTTCGCGAGCGCTCTGCACGTAAAGGACGCAACCCGCAAACAGGTGAAGAAATCGAAATTCCTGCGAGCAAAATTCCTGCATTCAAACCAGGTAAAGCGCTCAAAGACGGAATTAAATAAGATTTCTACATATTCCATATGTCGACAAAAAGACCGTGACTTGTTCACGGCCTTTTCTTTTGCCCTTTAACGATGATTCTTGCGGTTCATTCGTATAAGGCGCAGGTTGACAAATGAAACAATCTTTATCATCATTAACGCTATCGAACGAAAGAAGGGGACATGCGTGATGGATCATCCAACCGGCAATGATTATATTGTAATTAAGGCAGAGGAAAATGGTGTCCAGGTGATCGGATTAACCCGAGGTCAGGATACACGTTTTCACCACACCGAGAAATTGGACAAGGGTGAAGTGATGTTTGCCCAATTTACCACCCATACTTCAGCTATTAAAATCCGGGGCAAAGCCACGCTGATTACCAAGCATGGACAGATTGAATCGGAGTAATGTACAGATTGAATATATTCAAATGAAGATTGCAGGCATAGCCTGCTTTTTTTCATTGTACAATGAGGTATGAGCCTTTACCGGACAGACTACACTAACAGGTAAAGGCAGGGAGGCGTATATGAAACCGCGGATGATTGTTACTGCTTCAATGCTGGCAACGGTTGCGGCGGTCTTTCTGCTTGTTGCGATACAAACCTTACATATGCGTACATGGGGCGGGGACAACGTACAGCCTGCCTCTGCATCACATCATCCAGTTCAGCTAACGAATGACAATCTGGTTGATGTGCTAAGTTCCATGCAACTATCAACGCCCATTGCAAGAGTGGAATGGAAACAGTCTATTTTGACGCTGGACCTCAAAGTTAAAGGAACGGGTACAAGTTACACTGAAATCTATGAAAACATGGCAGCTGTGGCGGATCTGGGCTTTCGGAGCCTGGATAACGTGGATCAGGTGCTGCTGCGTGTGATGGCAGAAGATGAATGGATGCATAAACGACATCTGTTACTTGCTGCTGATATTCGGCGTGGAGAGTGGCCTCTGTATGCGATTGAAACATTACGGAACTGGAAAAGTGCGGCCTTTTCAGATGAATTGAAGGACTGGTTTCATTTGATGGAGACCGAACTCTGGAAGAAGCAATTCGAAATGACAAGTCAGGGGTAATAGAATAGCAGGATTCAGTGCGTGCCCGTTCAACATATGCTATAATATATAAGATTGTAGTGCAGAAATAGTTTAACAATGTTAAGGCTCGGAGGCTGAGAATGAATTCATATCGCGTACCCCAACTAGCAAAGAAATATACGGATTACGACATGATTCGACAACATACGGAAATCCCATCATTTCCGGATAGCCGGGCACGTCTGTTGCAGGTATTTGTGGGCCGCACAGACGAAAAGGTGCATCAAGAGTTATATGCTCTTGCAACTTCGCTCGTTCAGTTGGCCATGGATACGCATGATCGAATCGATACCATTTCCGGTGAGCGGAGAGAGCAGGAGATGCGTTCACGCCAGTTGAATGTACTCGCCGGGGATTATTTAAGTAGCCGTTTTTATCAATTGCTTGCCCAAGCGGGCAGAATTGAAATGATTGGCAAACTCAGTGGTGCTGTATCCGGAGTGAACGCACGCAAGATGACGCTGTATGAACGGATGAAGAAGCTTCTCGTTTCGGCTGATGAATACTTGCGTGAAACGGTACAGCTGAGGATGCAGCTGTTTCTTTCATTTACAGGCATGATTCAACATAACGAAGAGTCATTATGGAACAGCCTGCTGACCGAATTCAGCTCCTGCGAAACGATCGTGGAAGAACTGAAGCGGATGAATGACGCAAAACAATATCTTCATTGCTATGCATACTGGCACATATACGAGCACGGTAATGACGATGAACGCAATGTGTTGCGTCAGTCTGAACCGGATGCACGTGCATGGAATGCTATGGTGCTGAAGCATAGGGTTGGCGAGGTTTTGCTGGACAAGCTTCGCGAGTGTACACACCGCATTCAACTGTTGTTGCAAGACGAGGAAGGGCGGATGGGTTTGCATGAGATACATGCAATTCTAGAGCCTTACCTGGCATATTTGCAGCCTTCACATGCGGCAGTAAGGGAAGATTGAGGGGGAGACAGACGAATGGGGAGCGGAGAGACCAAACCGAAAGAAGAATATGTCCATTCGGTTTTTCAGAGTATAGCCGGAAAATATGATGTCATGAATGATATTCTAAGTTTCCGCAGGCATAAGGCTTGGCGTAAATTCACCATGAAAAAGATGAATATGTCCAAAGGCGATACCGGTCTTGATTTGTGCTGCGGCACATGTGACTGGACGCTTGCTATGGCAGAGGCAAGTGAAACGGGGCACATGCACGGACTTGATTTCAGTAGCAACATGCTGGAGGTCGGCCAAACAAAGATCAATGCGGTGCAACGTCAAAAGCAGATTACCCTGACACAGGGAAATGCTATGTCACTTCCTTATGAAGACAATTCATTTGATTATGTGACGATCGGGTTCGGGCTGCGTAATGTCCCTGATCTCAGACAAGTGTTGTCTGAGATGAAACGTGTGGTCAAACCGGGCGGTATGGTTGTGTGTCTGGAATTGTCCAAGCCAACATGGCAGCCGTTCAAAGGTATTTATTATTTTTATTTTGAGAAGGTTTTACCGAATCTTGCCAAAGTGTTTGCTAAAAGTTTTGAGCAGTACAAATGGTTGCCGGACTCACTGGCCATTTTTCCGGGAAGGCAGGAACTGGCAGACATTTTTGCAGAAACTGGATTACAACAAGTGCAGGCCTACCCTCTGACCGGAGGTATAGCGGCACTGCATATTGGAACCAAGGAGAATCAGCATGTTTAGGAAAATTCGCATCTTTTTAGAAATGATCAAGATTGAACACACGCTTTTTGCTTTACCTTTTGCATTTATGGGGGCCATTCTCGGCTCTATGGTAGTGAATGATACCTTCCCAAGCTGGATGCAGATCATGTGGGTATTGCTTGCGATGGTCGGCGCACGTAGTGCGGCTTTTGGTTTGAACCGAATTATTGACCAAGCGATTGATGGCAAAAACCCGCGTACCGCGATGAGAGCCATCCCGGCAGGACTGTTGAAAAATGGGGAAGTTGTTATATTTGTCATTATCTCATTTATATTGTTATTCTGGGCCTCATCCAATCTTAATGTATTATCGATGCAGCTGTTGCCTATTGCTGTGTTTATGTTAGTACTGTATTCGTATACCAAACGATTCACATGGTTATGCCACGTTGTCCTCGGAATGACGATTGGTTTGGCACCACTTGGTGGCTGGGTAGCTGTAACAGGAACGATGGATTGGACAGCGATTGTGCTGTACGTTACGATTGTGTTCTGGACAGCGGGTTTTGATATTATCTATGCATGTCAGGATCTGGATTTCGATCAGGGAGAGGGGCTTCACTCCATACCTTCCCGTTTTGGCTTGGTTAAATCCTTGCAGATCGCCAAGTTCTTCCATGGGATTACTGCAATTGGTTTTCTTGCGTTATTATTGATGACAGATCTGAGCTGGTGGTATGGCGTAGGCATGTTGGTGACGTATGGAATTCTGTTCTACCAACACTATATTGTATCGCCTAATGATATGAGCCGTGTTCAAACGGCGTTTTTTACCATGAACAGTTTGCTTAGTTTAATTGTATTTACGTTCACTCTGATTGATCTGGCGGTGAAATAAATGGTGCAGCAGCCGGACAATAAACGACTGGTTGTCGGAATTACCGGAGCGAGTGGCAGCATATATGGCATTCGATTAATTGAAACACTGCTTGATTTGGAATATAACGTTCATCTGGTCATATCCAATGCAGGGTGGCGTGTACTGAAAGAAGAATTGGACTGGGATGTGACGAATCGGGACGCGGTGCTGGAAGAAAAATTCGGCAACCGTGCCGGTTCTCTGATCTATCATCCTGTGAGTGATATAGGGGCCTCCATTGCAAGTGGTTCTTATCTGGCCGACAGCATGGTTATCATGCCATGTTCTATGGGAACTCTTTCGTCCATCGCGCAGGGATCATCGGATAATCTGATGTCTCGCGCAGCCGATGTTATGATGAAAGAGGGAAGAACATTGATCCTCGTACCACGTGAGACGCCTCTTCATGCAATCCATCTGGAGAACATGCTGAAGCTTTCTCGTCTTGGTGTACGAATGATACCGGCTATGCCTGCTTTTTATTACAAACCTCAGACTATGGATGAGTTGATTCTGTTTTTGGTGGGGAAAGTGCTGGATAGCTTGCGCATCCCACATCAACTGTTTACAAGATGGGGAGAACCGGATGAACGGGGATAACGACTGAGTTCGATACAAGGCTGTTTTTTGCCAACGTGTTGCTCGGTTTATTTGTCCCCCGAATCCCGGGGTATTGGTGAGTGCTGATGGTGAGTCTTCATGAACCACAGTCTTGACCCATGCTCCGGCAACTTCTGTATTTTGTTTCAGAACAAGTCGCAGAGTTTAATTTCCGGGTGTCGGCTATGACATTCGGAGAAGAAAAATACGTTAGATTACCTTATAGCAAAACACAAGCAAGAACGGTAAGCCGGGTTTTTCGTAATGCCTGCAGGCCCGACTTGCTGGAGGGGAAGGTAAGCATGAATTTATGGACTGACAATACGCTGATACGGGTGAACGAATGAAACTATTGGATATTTTCGGGTTGTTAAAAAAGGACATGGATTACATTGAGAAAGAGTTGTATCGCAGTGTTCGAGGAGAACAGAAGCTGCTGAGTGAAACGTCACTTCACTTGCTCAAAGCAGGAGGAAAACGGTTACGGCCCGTTTTTGTGTTACTTGGCGGGAAATTTGGTACATACGACATTGAACGTCTGAAGCTGGTTGCGGTTCCGCTGGAGCTGATTCATTCGGCATCCCTTGTTCACGATGATGTTATTGATAATGCGGAGACGCGCCGAGGCAAACCCACGGTGAAGTCAAAATGGGATAATCGGATTGCCATGTACACTGGAGACTATATCTACGGTAAGGCACTTGAAATGACTGCAGGCTTATCCGATCCAGCTATTCATCGTATCCTTGCCAAAGCCATGGTACAGATGTCCATTGGTGAGATGGAGCAAATTCGCGACTTTTTCAATACGGGACAAAGTGTTCGTAACTATCTGCTGCGGATTCGCCGCAAAACAGCACTTTTGATTGCGGTTAGCTGTCAGTTAGGGGCATTGGCTACACGTGCGCCTGAACATGTATCTTCCCTGCTGTATACGTACGGATACAATGTGGGGATGGCTTTCCAGATTCAAGATGATGTACTTGATCTGGTGGGTACCGAGAAACAACTTGGCAAGCCACCTGGCAGTGACATGAAGCAAGGGAATATCACTCTTCCTGTACTTTATGCCTTGGAAGAATCCGATCTGCGGGAACCTTTGCTTAAGGAGATTTCCCGTGTCCAGCATGAAGAAGGACGGGCAAGTGCATCGGATGCAATTGGAATGATTCGCCAAAGTCAAGGAATTGCTAAAGCAGAAGCCCTTGCTGACCGATATATGAAGAAAGCGCTCGATGCTCTCGATCAGCTACCTAACATCAAGACGACCAAAAACCTGCGTGATATCGCTCATTTTGTGGTTAAACGTACGCATTAAACTTTGTATGACCTTCAACTCTCGGATTGCTCACACCCAAAGATGAACAGAACTGTGATATTCCTCATTGGGAGGATTTGGACATGTATGTTACAATCAGAGGGATTGCGTTTACATAGTGATTAACTTTGAACCGTGAGTGAGGAGTGAGCTGATGGATCGTACATTTTTGATGGTGAAGCCGGATGGTGTGCAGCGTGGATTGATCGGTCGAATTATTAGCCGTCTGGAAGACAAAGGATTTAAGTTGGTGGCAGGCAAATTGGTGCAGATGTCTGAGGATCAGGCAAAACGTCATTATGCTGAACATGAGGGCAAACCGTTTTTCGATGATTTGGTTCGTTTTATCACATCTGGGCCTGTATTTGCCATGGTGTGGGAAGGGGACGATATTGTGGCGCTTGCGCGCATCGTCATCGGAAAAACCAATGTGAAAGAAGCAGCTCCGGGTACCATTCGCGGAGACTTCGCCAGCCACACACCACATAATCTGATTCATGGGGCAGATTCACCAGAAAGTGCTTCCCGTGAAGCAGCAAATTTCTTTGCTTCAGATGAACTGGTGGTATACGACAAGAGTATCGCAGCCTGGTTGTAATTATTAGCCAAAAGGGTGATACACGATGCTGGAGCAAGAACAACTACTAGACCCGGATTACACCGGATTCATTCGTAAAATCAAAGAGAGCACAGGCATTGATCTTGCTCAATACAAGGAAGGCCAGATGAAAAGAAGGCTGACCACACTTCGCAACAAAAACGGGTTTCATACATTTTCTAACTTTTTTGAAGCTATGCAGAAAGATAAATCATTGTTTTACGAGTTCCTTGATCGTATGACGATTAACGTGTCGGAATTCTGGCGTAATCCCAACCGTTGGGAAGTGCTGCGGGACGAGATTCTG
This sequence comes from Paenibacillus sp. AGC31, assembly GCF_057334655.1. NCBI lineage: Bacteria > Bacillati > Bacillota > Bacilli > Caryophanales > Paenibacillaceae > Paenibacillus > Paenibacillus sp. AGC31. Next base: position 81,169 of record NZ_JBHFJH010000003.1, on the reverse strand, counting down.
CCTGAGCTGTTGGGTTCCAAGCGTCGTGCTAAAGTTTGGAGTGCAGCCTGTTCAACAGGTGAAGAACCTTATACACTCGCCATGATTTTGGACACGATGGGTATTTTGAAGGACAGCTCCATTACGGCAAGTGATCTGGATGAAGGTGCATTGGCCAAAGCCAAGGAAGGGCGTTATATGGAACGCTCGCTTAAGGATGTGCCTAAGGAAACCGCGAACCGTTACTTCAAGCAGGATGGCTTGGTATACCGTATTGATGAGCAACTCAAAAATTCGATCAAGTTCATGAAACAAAATTTGCTGGTGGACCGTTTTGACGATGGGTACGATCTGATTGTGTGCCGGAATGTCATGATCTATTTTACCGAGGAAGCCAAAAACCTGTTGTATCACAAATTTGCAGCAAGTTTGCGTCCAGGCGGTATTTTGTTTGTGGGCAGTACGGAGCAGATTTTCTCCCCGGGACAATATGGTCTGGAGACAGCAGAGACATTTTTCTATCGGAAAAAATAATGATAATGGTTGTTCAGCCGTCTGAAGCACATGTACATGTGTTCAGGCGGTTATTTGTATACCAAGTACAAGAAAGAGCCGACTTTCTTGTCAAAGCCGGTCAGCTATACTATAATAAGCAAAGAAATTATGGGATTTTAGCAATGTGAAGTTTAACAGTTTAAAGGGGGAACGTATTATGAGTTTACGCTATTTAACCGCAGGGGAGACGCACGGACCCCAATTGACCGCTATTATTGAAGGATTGCCAAGTAATTTGACGATTGACTTTGAAGAACTGAATTTCCAGCTTCACCGCCGCCAAAAGGGATATGGCCGTGGACGCCGGATGCAGATCGAGAAGGATCAGGCGAATTTCGTTGGTGGTATCCGTCACGGATATACAACAGGTGCTCCGGTAGCGCTGGTTGTTCAAAATAACGACTGGAAACATTGGCAGAATATTATGAATATTGAGCCGGTTGAAGGCAGTGACGAGGAGAAACGTCGCGTTCACCGTCCTCGTCCCGGACACGCTGATCTGAACGGTGGACTCAAGTATAATCTCAAAGACTTGCGTAACGTACTGGAGCGCTCCAGTGCACGTGAGACAACGGTACGTGTGGCATGTGGTGCCATTGCACGTCAATTCCTGGCTGAATTCGGAATCAAGGTAGCTGGACGTGTACTTCGCATTGGAGAGATCGAAGCTCCGTATCAGGACCTTCCGATTGATGAACTGATCGCGGTGACAGAAGCTTCCTCTGTACGTGTTACGGATGCTGAGACAGAGAAGAAGATGGAAGCCTACATCGACCAGATTAAACAAGAAGGCGATTCCATCGGAGGAATAGTGGAATGTATCGTTGAAGGGGTACCTATTGGTCTCGGTAGTTATGTTCAATACGATCGCAAGCTGGATGCACGAATCGCTCAAGGCGTAATGTCCATTAATGCATTCAAAGGTGTAGAGATTGGTATCGGATTCGAAGCCGGAGTCATTCGGGGATCACAGGTGCATGATGAAATCATGCATACGGACGAGCGCGGCTACCACCGGGCAACCAACCGTCTCGGTGGATTCGAAGGTGGTATGACGAACGGTATGCCAGTCGTTGTACGTGGTGTGATGAAGCCGATCCCAACGTTGTATAAGCCACTGCAAAGTGTTGATATTGATACAAAAGAAGCATTTACGGCTCAGGTTGAGCGCTCGGACGCTTGTGCTGTACCCGCAGCGAGTGTGGTTATGGAGCATGTTGTAGCGTGGGAAATTGCCAAAGCATTCCTGGAGAAATTCGGCGGCGATTCCATGGAAGAGATCCGTGCCAATGTTGCTAGTTATAACACTCAACTGGAGAATTACTAATATGCGTCAGCTGACGGTACAGTTGGAGGAACGCTCATATCCGATTCTGATTGGTAGCGGCCTATTGGCACAAGCCCCTCAATATTTTGAGCAATATGGCTTGACCAAAAAAAGTCCGTTACTCATCATTACAGATGAAAATGTGGCTCCCAAATACTTGTCAGGTTTGGAGCAAACGCTGCGTACGGCTGGTTATACAGTCGTATCGGCGGTTGTGCCCTCTGGTGAAACATCGAAATCCCTTTCGGTGTACCAGGATATGATGACCGTTGCGATCGAAGGTAAGCTGGATCGGAGTTCTGCGATTCTGGCCCTAGGTGGTGGGGTCGTAGGTGATCTGGCTGGCTTTGTTGCCGCTACATATATGCGTGGAATCAAGTTTGTTCAAGTACCTACAACGATTTTGGCGCATGACAGCAGTGTGGGCGGTAAAGTAGCTGTCAATCATCCGCTGGCCAAAAATATGATCGGTGCGTTCCACCAGCCCGAGCTAGTGCTCTATGATGTGGACACACTTCAATCCTTGCCACCACGAGATGTATCGGCAGGGTTGTCAGAGATGCTGAAGCACGGACTGATCCGTGATGAGGCTTTTGCACATTGGTGTGAGGAACATGCGGAAGAACTGCTTGCGCTTAATCCGGAAGCATTGGGATACGGCTTGGAGCGTGGTTGTAGTATTAAAGCAGAGATTGTATCCAGAGACGAACGGGAAAATGGAGAACGTGCGTTATTGAACCTGGGACATACGATTGGTCATGCCATTGAAGCGATTGCCGGTTATGGAGAATTCCTGCACGGAGAAGCGATCTCGATCGGTATGGCTGGATCAGCATTGCTTGGTGAGAAGCTTGGTGCGCCAGCAGGGCTCTATGAAGATACGGTCCGCATGCTGCGTTCACTTCGCCTTCCAACAACGATGCCTGCGCATCTCGACACGGATGCATTAATGGAAGCGATGATGCATGACAAAAAGTTCCGTGAAGGTCATATGGTGTTTATCATTCCTGATCGGATTGGGGCTGCAAGAATTGTGAAGGACGTACCTGTGTCGGCAGTTCGGGACGTCATTGAAACGCTCAGGAAGGGAGAATGACAGCAATGGTCACACGGGGAATTCGCGGGGCTACAACAGTCACGCAGAACAACGAAGAACAGATTTTGAAGGAAACGGCTGTATTGTTGCAGGAGATCGTGGATCGCAATGAGATCCAACCGGAAGATATCTGCAGTGTGTGGATTACGTTAACTGGGGATCTGGATGCTGCATTCCCGGCAAAAGCTATTCGCCAACTGGATGGCTGGGAACTTGTACCACTAATGTGTGCACTGGAGGTTCCTGTTAAAGGTGCCTTGGCGCAGTGCATTCGTTTCATGGTGCATGTGAACACAAACAAAGCTCAGAATGAAATCAACCATGTGTATCTGAACGGTGCACAGGCATTACGTCCGGATTTGGCAACACCTTCTGGCTCTTAAGTAGTGGGTTGTCAAACCGATCATAATGATGTATAGTGAGAACCAGTTGAGTAGAGTAGAGATTGAGCTGAGAGCAGCTGAGCTAGTGGAGTATATAGCAGAGTCCAGTGGGTGGTAACCGGGGCAACAGAAACCGGTCAACTGATTCACGGTACGTCGTGCTACGGAATAGGTAACAGGAACAGGGAAAACAAACGTGTCATAAGACACCTTTTGTTTTGATATATTTTGGTACAAACACAATCAATGCACTTTCCTATATTTTATGAAATGTTGGAATGAGTAGTTGAAGTGTTATAACTGATATATTTTCCCGAATTGGATGATGTGAGATGCATCAATTCAGTGACCTGTGAATAATCCGACAGCGAAGTATAGGGACTTGTTATTTATGAAGCATCACCCTGTTAAATGCAGCTTATAACCAAACCTCTACCTGATGGTAGAGGTTTTTTTTGTATATTGAATTGTTTCTTCTACACCTATAAGTTCAACTAAACTTTTACACAAAAACGGAGAGGACAGAAATAACGTGAAGAAGCGAAGCGTTCGCCTAAAAGCTTTCTGAAAGAAAGCTACATCGGAAGCATACGCTATCCCCTGATTTTCCCTTTTGAAAGGGAATCAAAAAAATCTGGGGATAACAGCGATCGGAAGGTTGTTCTGTCATTGGAGTGCTCAGTGTAAACCTCTTTAGTTGAACTTACCTAAATCTGAAAGGACGTGATCTAATGATAACGCCAAACGTTAATCAAGTACTGAAAATGTCGAATGAGTATAATCTGATTCCGGTAGTCAAACGGATTTTGGCAGACATGGAGACCCCGATTCGAATATTCCGCCGTTATGCTGACAACGACCGGGCATTCCTGCTGGAAAGTGTAGAGGGTGGTATTCAATGGGCGAGATACTCGTTCATCGGTACAGATCCGTTCCTGATGATTTCGGCCAAGAAAGGCCGGATTGTTGTAGAAGAAGCAGGGAAGACTCGTGAATTGCCAGGCAAACCGATCGAAGAACTGAAAGCACTGCTGCGTAAGTACCGCAGTCCAAAAGATGATGAACTGCCACCATTCACAGGTGGGGCAATTGGTTTCTTCGGATATGATCTGCTGTCCTATTATGAGAAACTTCCAGCTCACGCGCTGGATGACCTGAATATGGATGACATTCGTTTTATGTTCTGTGACCAGATTATCGTGTTTGACCATGTGAAGCAGCAGATGCTGCTCGTTGGTAATGTACACGTCAAGGAAGGTGCAACGGATGACGAGATACGTCAAGCGTATGCAGTGACTTCGGAGAAGCTGGAGCAGGCCGCAGAACGTTTGCAACAGCAAGGACCAGGGGAGAACCTGAATCCGCGTTCCATTCCGGGAGACGTGGAGCTGGGGGACATCCGCTCCAACCTCACGAAAGAGCAGTTTATCGGTAATGTGGAGCAAGCCAAAGATTACATTCGCGCAGGTGATATTTTTCAAGTGGTATTATCCCAGCGTTTCCACATTGATACGGAAGTTTCTCCGCTTCACGTGTATCGTGTGCTTCGGACCCTGAATCCATCACCTTATATGTACTACCTCAAAATGGATGATGAGATTATCGTGGGAACCTCACCAGAAGCGCTAGTCAAGGTGGACGGGAATCGTGTGGAGACACGACCGATTGCAGGTACACGTCCAAGGGGGGCAACAGAAGCGGAAGATCGTGCACTCGCTGCTGATCTGCTCCAGGATGAGAAGGAACGCGCGGAGCATCTGATGCTGGTTGATCTGGGGCGTAACGATCTGGGCCGGGTATCCAGCTTCGGCAGTGTGAAGTGTGACATGTTCATGGAGATTGAACGGTATTCTCACGTTATGCACATGGTATCCAATGTTACGGGCGAGCTAAGAGAAGATAAGGATTTCTTCGATGCATTCCTCTCTTGCTTGCCAGCGGGTACCGTATCCGGTGCACCGAAACTGCGAGCAATGGAGATTATCGCGGAACTGGAGAAAGAGGCACGGGGTGCTTATGCAGGAGCAATCGGATACCTCGGATTCTCGGGTAACATGGACTCCTGTATTACGATTCGTACGATTATTTTCAAAAAAGGAAAAGCTTATGTACAGGCCGGAGCGGGAATCGTATGGGATTCTGTACCTGAGAATGAATATGAGGAAACGGTTAACAAAGCTAAAGCGTTGCTCAAAGCGATTCGAACAGCAGAAGCAATGTTTCCTGCCAAAGAAAAGGACAGCACGTTGAGACTGGCGAATGCAGACTACTTTGTCACACCAGCGGCCGCTAAGAACTGAGAGAGGAGAGACCGGAGATGAACATAAACCCAATAATGAATGAGAACCCTGTAACCCCCATTGCTGAAATTACTCGTGAGGAAGGCATGAAGAATGGCCTGGCGAAGATTTTGGAGGGCAGCCATCTGGAGCAAGCCGAAGCAAGAGATTTGATGTACTCGATTATGAGAGGTGAGGCAACGCCGGCTCAAATCGGAGGTTTGCTGATGGCGCTGCGGATGAAGGGGGAAACGGTGGATGAGATCACCGGTTTTGCTGAAGCCATGCGTGGTCAGGGTGGACGAATTCTAACGGATGGCAGCGGTTTGCTGGACACGTGTGGAACAGGTGGATCGGGTATTCACAAATTCAACATTTCCACAGCATCCGCCATCATTGCTTCGGCCGTTTCGGTTCGGGTCGCCAAACATGGCAACCGTTCAGCTTCAGGTAAAGCGGGTAGTGCAGATGTATTAGAGGCACTCGGTGTAAATATCCATCTGAACGGGGAGCAGGCCAGACAATGTCTGGATGATATCGGAATCTGCTTCTGTTTTGCCCAGGTATATCACCCTTCCATGCGACATGCGGCAGGACCAAGAAAAGAGCTGGGAGTTCGCACCATTTTCAATATGCTCGGACCATTAACCAATCCTGCGGGAGCAGATCGCCAACTACTTGGCCTGTATGATCGTTCCCGGACGCCGATGATTGCTGAAGTACTGAATCGTCTTGGTCTCAAAAGAGCGTTGGTTGTGGCCAGCCATGATGGTCTGGATGAAATTAGCATCTCGGCACCGACTCAGGTATCTGAACTTCGCAATGGTGAAGTGCACACCTATGATATTGATCCACGTGATATGGGCTTGTCTCTGCATCCGCTCGAAGCGGTACTTGGAGGAGATGCGGCACAGAATGCCGAAATTATTAAGAGGATCTTCCAGGGTGAGCAGAGTGCCTATCGTGATGTCGTTCTGTTGAACGCCGGAGCGTGCATCTATGTATCCGGTCTTGCAGATAGCATTGCTGAAGGGGTAACACTTGCCGCAGAAGCGGTAGATTCGGGCAAAGCTGCCGGGAAGCTTGAACAGTTAATTCATACAACGGAGGCGTACAGTCATGTATCTTGATCGAATCGTTGCAACCAAACATAAAGAAGTTGAAGTTCTTGCACAGACATTTCGCATGGATGAAGCTATCCAAAAAATCGAACAACTACCCGCAACTCGGGGGTTTGAAAAAGCATTATCAAGCAGACGCAATCGCAAACTCGGCCTTATTGCTGAAGTGAAGAAGGCTTCGCCGTCCAAAGGGTTAATTCGTCCGGATTTTCATCCGGTAGAGATTGCTGCCGCTTATGAGCGAGCGGGTGCTGACTGCATCTCCGTATTAACGGATGTGTCGTATTTTCAAGGCAGCAACGAGTACTTGCAGGCGATTCATCAAGCGGTGAACATTCCGCTATTACGCAAGGATTTTATTATAGATGAACGACAGATTGCCGAGGCCAGATTACTGGGTGCAGATGCAATACTGCTGATTGCCAGCATTCTGACACCTGAACAGATTCGTCAATATCTGGAATTTGCCAAAAGCTTGGGGTTGGATGCCTTGATTGAAGTCCATGATCGAACAGAACTGGAGCAGGTATTGGAGATTCCGCAGGCAACCCTTGTGGGCATCAATAATCGGAATTTGAAAACATTCGAAACCAGTCTGAACACGACACTGGATTTGATGGAATTGATTCCAAGTAGCGTTACCTTGATTAGCGAAAGTGGTATTGACGGACCAGAATCAACAGTACCTCTGATCCAGGCCGGCGTTCACGGTATTCTCGTAGGTGAGCATCTCATGCGCAAGGATGATGTCGAGGCGGCTGTATATGATCTGATGGGACCCAAATGATGAATACTTCCATACACGATGGCACAGGCGACAGTATGTCAGAACTGAGAAACCCGCTGCCAGCGGCCGTAAAAATATGTGGACTTCAGGACGTTGAAGTGCTAAAATCGATGATAAACTTGCCTGTGGATTACATTGGTGTTGTTTTTGCCAAATCACGCCGCCGAATCGAACCCGAGCAGGCTGCTGCATTAAGAACGGTGCTGTTCGAATGGTCTACCTATGATCGGCCGAAGCTTGCGGGTGTATTTGTGAATCCTACGCTCGATGAACTGGAACACATTATGGAGGTTGCTCACCTGGATGTTATTCAACTGCATGGACAGGAGTCTGCGGAATTTTGCCAGCAGGTGAAGCAGCGGTGGAGTGCCAAAGTATTCAAAGTTTTTTCTTTTCCCAAAGATGAAACGGGACCGGAAGCTGATGAAGCAGCCATAAGGGCTCTTGATATTTACGATAAATTCGTGGATGCGATATTGCTTGATACCCATGATCCTCTATATGGAGGGGGCTCCGGGAAAACGTTTGCCTGGGAGCGAATCCCCGCCTATGCTGAATGGGCAAAAAGTCGCGAAATTGCTCTGTTCGTTGCAGGAGGTTTGCAGCCGGACAATGTACAACAACTAATACAGACATATGCACCTTTCGGCGTCGATGTATCCAGCGGAGTTGAGACTAAAGGTGTGAAGGATATTGCCAAAATTACAGCATTCGTAGAAAGGGTGAAGCAGGCATGACACATCAATTGCCGGATCAATACGGGCGTTTCGGTCACTTCGGAGGCCGCTTTGTACCTGAGACACTAATGAACGCACTCATAGAGTTGGAGGAGGCATATAGCCACTTCTCTGAAGATGAGGAATTCAACAAGGAACTGAACTATCTGCTAAGCGAGTATTCTGGACGTGAAACGCCATTGTATCATGCAGAGCAATTGTCACGCCGATTAGGCGGACCGAAAATTTATCTGAAACGTGAAGATCTCAATCATACAGGCGCACACAAAATTAATAACGCCATTGGACAAGGTTTGCTTGCCAAACGGATGGGCAAAAAGAAAGTTATTGCTGAAACGGGTGCAGGTCAACATGGCGTTGCAACGGCAACTGTAGCCGCATTACTTGGACTGGAATGCAAAGTATTTATGGGCGAAGAAGATACAGAGCGTCAACAGTTAAACGTATTTCGGATGAAGCTGCTTGGAGCAGAAGTGATTCCGGTTACGTCTGGAACACGGACACTGAAGGATGCTGGTAATGAAGCACTTCGCTACTGGGTCAGCAATGTGGAGGATACATTCTACGTGCTGGGATCAGTGGTTGGTCCTCATCCATATCCGATGATGGTGCGGAATTTCCAACGTGTGATTGGTGATGAGACCCGTCGTCAGATTCAGGAGATCGAAGGGCGTTTGCCGGATGTAATTGTAGCAGCTGTAGGTGGAGGAAGTAATGCGATCGGTATGTTCTATCCATTTATCGGTGATCAGGATGTGAAGCTTGTTGGTGTTGAAGCCGCAGGCAAAGGGGTCGAAACCGAGTATCACGCTGCAACGATGACCAAAGGTACACATGGTGTATTCCAGGGATCTATGAGTTACCTGTTGCAGGATGAGTATGGGCAGGTTCAGCCAGCACATTCCATCTCGGCCGGACTTGATTATCCGGGTGTTGGTCCGGAGCATTCCTATCTCAAGGATATTGAACGGGCAAAATATGTACCGATCACGGATCAGGAAGCACTGGATGCCCTGCAACTTCTATGTCGGACGGAGGGAATCATTCCTGCTCTGGAGTCTGCACATGCGGTAGCCCAAGTTGTCAAACTGGCGCCTGAACTTACAGCAGATGATATTGTAGTCATTTGTCTGTCGGGACGTGGAGATAAGGATGTTGAATCCATCATGAAATACACGGGAGGTGACTTGGGATGAATCTGATGGACCAGACCTTCCAGCAATTGAAGGAACAGAATCGCACGGCACTTATTCCATTCTTAACCGTGGGAGACCCGGATGTGGATACAACGATTGATATCATCAAGGAGCTTGAACAGGCTGGAGCGGACATTTTGGAACTGGGTGTTCCCTATTCCGATCCGCTTGCAGATGGCCCAGTCATTCAACGCGCTTCCGAACGTGCGCTGAAGAGCCAGATTACCATTCGTACTGTTATGGAAACTGCTGCAAATGCTCGTAAGGCAGGTGTGAAACTGCCGTTTGTACTGTTCACCTATTATAATCCGGTATTGCAGACAGGACTGGATGTATTCTTTGATGAATTGGTCAAACACGATATTAGTGGCATGATCATTCCTGACCTGCCGATTGAGGAAGCGGAAGAGATGCGAGAACGCGCAAATCGTGCTGGTGTGCATCTGGTGCCGCTTGTTGCACCTACATCTAATGCCCGGATTGAGCGGATTGTAACGGGCGCGAGGGGCTTTATCTATTGTGTATCTTCTCTTGGCGTAACCGGAGAGAGAGCTTCTTTCTTTGATGGCGTAGAGAGCTTCATTGAGACGGTGAAAAGTCTGACAGACCTCCCTGTAGCAGTAGGTTTTGGTATCTCCAGTCATGAGCAGGTGGCCCATTTCTCCCGCATCTGCGATGGCGTTGTTGTAGGTAGTGCCATTGTTCGTCAAGTGGAAGATGCGATTCCTCTGCTTGAAAATCCGGATACGCGTGCAGCGGGACTGTTGCAAATTCGCAACTTTGTGGCACAATTAAAGGGATAGAGATGTCCTGAAAGGACATCTTTTGGACACGTGAGGTGCACGCTGATTCGTGTCTAACATTATTTCAATAACAGGAGGCGGTCGGGTTGAAACCGAAATCCCAGATTGTCAATCTGCCTGTGTACCAGCCGGGCAAACCGATTGAAGAAGTGAAACGTGAACTGGGGCTTGAACAAGTCATCAAGCTGGCCTCCAACGAAAACCCGTACGGCAGTTCTCCTGCCGCCCTGGAAGCCATTACGAGAGAAATGACGAATATAAGCATATACCCAGACGGTAGCTCGGTTGAGCTGACGGGAGTTCTTGCCAAGCATCTTGGCGTTGAACGGAACAACTTAATATTTGGTTGTGGTTCCGATGAGATTATTGCTTTGATCACGAGAGCTTTCTTCTTGCCGGGTGACGAGACCATCATGGCAGATCAGACATTTTCTGTATATAAAAGCAATGCAGATATTGAGGGTGCCGTGTCCATCGAAGTGCCTCTGAAAGATGGCACGCATGATCTGAGCGCGATGCTCGCGCAAATTAACGACAAAACCAAAGCAGTATGGGTGTGTAATCCAAATAATCCGACAGGTACGATTATCTCCGAGCAGGAACTTACAGCCTTTATGGACCGTGTGCCTGCTCATGTGATGGTCATACTGGACGAAGCTTATTATGAATTCGTAACCGATGAAGCATATCCGCAAAGTATACCATTGATCGAACGGTATCCGAACTTGGTCATCCTGCGGACATTCTCCAAAATTTACGGTTTGGCTTCGCTTCGGATCGGATATGGTATTGCACGTCCCGAAATTATTGATTTGATTAACCGTGTACGTGAACCGTTTAACACCTCCCGTTTTGGACAAGTTGCGGCAACCGCCGCACTACTGGATCAGGATTTTGTTCAAGAGTGCTCGAAGCGGAATGCAACGGATCGGGATTACCTGCAAAATGAATTTACACGGCTCGGATTGTCGTATTTCCCTTCACAGGGTAATTTCATTATGGTTGACCTGAATATGCCTTCGGCAAATGCGTTCCAATCCTTGCTCAAACAAGGCATTATCGTTCGCTCAGGATTCCACGTATACCCAACTTACATTCGTGTGTCCGTCGGAACATCAGAACAGAACCGTGCATTTGTCACGGCACTGGAGAACACGCTGGCTGAGAAGGCGGTAGCACGCCCTTAATACTGGCGATGAAAGAGTGAGGACCCATGAAACTAAAAATTGCAATGATTGGTGTAGGACTCATCGGCGGTTCACTGGCGCTCTGCTTCAAAGGCAAGCCAGATGTAACCGTGATGGGTTACGCCCACTTGGATGAACTGAAGGACAAGTACATAGCGAGCGGTGTAGTGGATGATGCTACGCTCTCTCTGGAAGAAGCGGTAGAGGATGCCGACTTTATTTTTTTGTGCGTTCCCGTAGGTTTGCTTGAATCCTATTTCGAAAAGCTCTCCAAGCTGCCATTGAAAAAAGGATGTATCATCACGGACGTAGGAAGCACTAAAGCTTCCATTGCCGCTTGTGCCGAGCATGTGCGGTTGACTGACGCTTACTTCATTGGTGGTCATCCCATGGCGGGGTCGGAGCGTGCAGGCGTAGATGCGGCCTCAGCTGTGCTGTTTGAGAATGCATACTATGTCTTAACCCCTTCAGAACATGTACCTGAGGAAGCCTACAGCAGGCTGTCAGAGCTGCTTGCGTATACGCGGGCACAGATCGTGCGTGTGGAGCCCCTGCTGCACGATGACATCGTGGGGGCGATTAGTCATCTGCCACATGTTATTGCTGTTGCGCTGGTGAATCAGGTACGTGAGTATAATGAGTCGAATCCACTGTATAAAATGCTGGCTGCAGGCGGTTTCCGGGATATTACCCGGATTGCGTCCAGTGATGCGATTGTGTGGAGAGATATCTTGCTTAGCAACCGTGACGTACTGCTGGGCTTGCTTAAGGACTGGAATAGCCAGATGACGGCCTTTACGGATATGTTGGAGCATAAGAACGGTGAAGGTATAGAGGAGGCATTCCGTCAGGCCCGCGAGTTCCGCAGTATATTACCAGAACGACGCAAAGGCATGATTTCTCCGTTATTTGATCTGTATACTGATGTCCAGGATGCACCGGGTATGATCGGTAAGATCGCAACTGAGCTTGGGGCGAATGACATCAACTTGAGCAACTTGGAGATTATCGAAAACCGGGTGGATGTGCCGGGCATTATGCGTCTGTCTTTCCGTCAGGAAGAAGATATGGAACGAGCCAAGACGTTATTGGATTCCTTAGGCTATCAAGTGTGGATATAAGACGAGAAAGAGGGCGAAAGCCCTCTTTTTTGTGAGGTTATATTGGAGTATGTTATTTGATTTTCAGTCACGAAAAAAAGGATGTATTATCCTGAATTACCGAAAGATATAATTAATTCAAACAATTTTACTGAAAGTGTTGACAAAATGAAAACGTATACATATAATAAGGGTACAGTATGGTTTCTCTCCACTCCTATCCAATAACTGTATTGCTCCACGTGAGCAATGGCCGCTTATGTAAGCGGTCTTTTTTTTGTCTTAAAAAGTTATGGGAAAGGCATTGATATGTTAATAGTTACATTTAAACTTACATCCTCTATTTACATCTCCCTCCTTAATCTGTTAGGATACCTTAGATCAAAAAAATATCACATTTCTGTAACCTTTTCAGTATGTCGTCCGTCTATATAAGCAAGGCTTGCCAAAAAGGAGCAAAATGAAGTCATGAACGTGAAAATGACCGCATATGAATGACAGGTCGGGTTCTGTGGATACCAATGGATTTGCCAGGATGATGCAGACCGTTGTACAATAAATACTGTTAATGTAGAAACGTTGGGGAAATTGCCATTACATAGGGGAATTTGGCGGGAAGGCCAGTTATGGCGCTGAACGCTGTTTATATGCGGTGAGAACCGCAACTTTTTTGTGCCTGTTCGGTAATACATGGATAGAGTCGAACGGGGAGAAGCACATGGATGGGCGAGGAGGGGTCGCACTCAAATGACGGATTCCCAGTTGATTCGAGAGATCAAGGAAGGTAACCTGGAGTTATATTCCGAGCTGATGAGTCGTTATCAGCGTAAAATACTGGCTTTCGTATATCATATGTTGAAAAGTTCCAATATGGAGCTGCTTGCGGAAGATCTCTGTTCTGAGACTTTCTATAAGGCGTTCCGCAGTCTGCACTCTTTCCGTGAGGTGGATGCCTCATTCTCAACCTGGTTATATACCATTGCGAGAAATACGGTACTGAGTGAGCTTCGCAAACAGCGCAGCGGAAATGTCCCACTTGAAGAGAGCGGGATTGTTCCCGTTGCTCCTTCGGAGAATACACCGGAGTATGCTGTACTACGTAGCGAGCGGGTGATGCTGGTTAGGGATGCGATTAACAATTTGCCAGAGAAGCAACGTTCTGCGATTATACTCCGCGAGTATGATCAACTAGACTACCAAGAGATTGCGAATATTCTTGGGCAGAGCGTCAGTTCTGTGAAATCGCTATTATTCAGAGCAAGATCAAGCGTAAAAACTCAATTGGAACCTTATTTCTTCGAACCGGTGTACGAGCCATATGAAGGGATGAAGAACCGATGAATTGCAATGAAGCCCAGGAACTGTTTGCACTGGTTTGGGACTTGCCGGAAACTCATCCTCAGCGGATTGCATTTCATGCTCATCTCGCTGGTTGTGATGAGTGCTCCGAGCAGTTTGAGGTCTGGGAAGAAGCTCAGATCTTGCTGCACAGCATTCCGGTTCCAGTGACAGAACAACAGGCAGAGAGAGTGAACCGTAACGTGATGGACCGGATCTACGCGGAGTCTCCATGGCTTCTGCCGGAAGAGGTAAAGGTTAATCGTTTCTCTGCTGTGATCCGCAAGCATATGTCTTTGTGGATCGCCGCGTTCCTGGCTATTTTTTTATGCAGCTTTCTGTATATGGCAATGTTTAAGCCAGACGTATCAGAAGCTGAGCAAACCAAGGTTGTTGCTACGGGTATTCTGGAGACAGGGGTTGCCGGAAGCGGACCATCGTCCTCTGGAATGTATCAGTACAACATGACTGGAGCGGACAGAGGAAGTATCATAGAACCTTTTGTTGTGAGCATGGGACCTGCTTATCCACAGTATTGGATGGCCCTCTCTTTACTTGCAATAGGAATGGCGTTATTTTCTCTTGGACGTATGCATCGAACAACGAATAAACGCAAACAAGGTGCGAGTGCATAGGTAATAACCTTTCGTTCGCCGTGTGGAGAAATGAGGGATGTAAGTGCGAATCGGGCTTATTCGTCACGGTCTTACAGACTGGAATGCGGCGGGCCGTATACAGGGTCAGACGGATATTCCTCTGAATGGAGAAGGTCGTGAACAGGCAGAGCGCCTGGGAAGACGTCTGCTGACGGAAGAATACCAATGGGACTATATCATCACAAGTGGATTATCGCGGGCACAGGAAACAGGGGAGATTATCTCCAAGCTGTTGAATGTACCTTTGCTTGAGCCGGACGCACGGTTGAAAGAAAGGGCTTTTGGTCAGATTGAAGGTCTGACTTCAGAAGAACGGGTTGCCCGCTGGGGCAAATCCTGGGAGACATTAGATTTGGGGCAGGAGCAGATAGCGGATATCCAGATTCGTGCACTGGCGTTTCTGGAAGATCTATGGTCTGCCTATCCAGATCAAAACGTACTCATTGTCACTCACGGAGCTTTCTTAGCCAACCTGTTAACAGCCTTGTTTAAAGATCGCTATACAGAACGTATTGGAAACCTGTCACTGACGATCCTGGAAAAGGAACGTGATGACTGGAGTCCGCTGTTATATAATTGCACACGACATCTGTCTTTGGACACAGCGAAACAACCTGAGTAAGCTAACTTGGGTTGTTTTTTTGCGTTTTATGGGGAAATAAGACTTTATATGATTTCAAACCTCTCATTTTTCTTCTGATTGACCAACTTGAGGCATAGTATGTTTTAAAACATAAAAGATTTCCAAAAAGAGGTTTAGATTATGGGAATTCCGTCAACGATGTTTACAAAACCAAACTATTTCAGGCTCCGAATCAGCAGTCGAAGTAGTTAACGGGCGAGGCGATGGACCCATGAATCTAGCGGATATGCTTACTTTTGCCGATATTGGCCAGCTTAATCGAATAGCAGACTATTACCAATGTGAATGCAAGCCCAATTCCAAACATGAACTCATCCAGAGTATTCTCACTACATTGGGCAGCAGACCCTTTTTTGAGCAGCAGGTACGTCAACTGAATCAAGCAGATCAGCGTTTTTTGAACAACTTGTTGTTTGACCCTCGCCAGTATTATGGTATGGAAGAACTCATTGCCATAGCCCGTCAATCGATGGACAAAAAGGAGAGTGAGGCAGGCGCGAGTCCGCGTGATCTCATTGTTCGCTTCAATAAGAGTGGATGGTTGTTCAATGGAACAACGCAGCAGACCAGGTATTTGTATCAGGTACCCCAGGATCTGAAACTAAGATTCAGGGATGTGTTATCCACACATCTGCGAGCAGGGATTACCAAAACAACAGAACCACCCATGTATCGGGATGAGTATCATCTCTTAGCGGATGATCTCAAGTTGTTCCTGCAGTTTGTCCAGCAGCACGAGATTGCCCTTAACGCTGAAGGCATGATGTACCGTCGCTCTCAACAGCAGATTATGGAGCACCTGCACATTAGTGAGGAATTGGTGGGCAAAGGTGGATGGAGATTCGGATATGGCCGTTCCTTCAAGGATTACCCGGATCGTTTCGCACTTCTCTACGACTATGCATTTCACCATCGGCTGGTTCGTGAGGAGCAAGGCACGCTGAAGTTATCACCAGCTGGAGAAGACAAGCTGGGAGCTGAGAAAACAGCCGAAATGATACAGCTATTTAGGTTTTGGTTAAGATTGTATAAAGGTGCTATTCCCAATCTGTCCTCTATTGTGTACTGGACAGGCGAATGTGCCCAAGAATGGTCAACTGCCGAGTCGCTGTTTCGTCAGATCGGTCCATTCATTCAGCCGTTTTATTATGATACGGCCGATGCCATCTATGATAACAGAATTGTTAAAATGATGCTGCATCTTGGCATGGTTCGTATTGGGGAACATGAGGAAGGCCGGACTATACAAATGACAGCTTGGGGCACTCGTCTTGCTGTATCCTGTCGCTCCATCTCAGGAGACATTACACCCATTATGTTTGACAAATGAAGGACAAGTTGCTAAAATCACTCCCAAATTAAGGAGTGATAATAATGATAATTCCATACAAAGGTCTACAACCTCAGTTACACTCTTCGGTATATATGGCTGAAGGTGCAAAACTGATCGGTGATTTGAGAATGGGAGAAGAGTCTTCCGTCTGGTTCAATGCAGTCCTGCGGGCTGATTTGGCTCCTATTATCATTGGAAAGCGCTGTAATATTCAAGATAACGTTGTCGGGCATGTCAATACTGATCAACCTTTGATTGTGGGAGATGATGTTTCAGTAGGACATACAGCGATCATTCATGGGTGTTGTATTGGAACAGGATCATTAATCGGCATGGGAGCCATTCTGCTGAATGGAGCCGACATTGGCGAATATACGCTGATTGGAGCCGGTTCTGTTGTTACTGAGAATAGTAAAATTCCGCCCTATACTCTTGCTTTGGGGACACCTGCCAAAGTGATACGTGAGCTGACTGATGCCGATTTGGAGCGGATGTCCAGAACTTCACTGGGTTATGTTACCAAAGGAAAAGAATATAGGAGCTCTTAAATCCGTTTTGGAGGTGCATCCTATTGGATAAAATGAAAGTTACGTATGAAGTCATGTTGGGGCTGGCAGCTGAGATGGTGTGGGACGAAGCGCTTCGCAAACAGCGCAGCGAGAAACTCTATTTGGAAATCGATAAAGCGTTAGCTACCGGAGACGAAGTAGCTTTCCGGAGTCTGACGGATGAACTGAGGACCATAAACTGATAGGCAAAATAGTTCCTTTCTGAGATAAAAGGGAATGCGCAGAGGCGTATTTCCTTTTTTGATATGTGTAATTCCAAAATGAATGTCTGGATTTATAAGATATGGTCATATATAATATGGGAATAAAATGGATAGAGAGGGGATATAGGGAATTGAAATTCAGTGAGATGACTCAAGACAGCTGGGCTGAACTGCAACTCTATCTGGATACATGCCTTATTCCATACACAGCTCTTAGCGGTGAGCAGTCGCCAGTTGAAGCTACCGAGGCATTGGAGCGGCTGAGAGATTTTCTGGATCTGGTCGAAATTCCTTTCAAAGGGAGAATCATGACTTATCCAGCCTTTCATTATGCTAATTCGGAATTGTCAATGACATTAAATTCCTTGTCCGCACAGCTTAAATCCTCGGGATTCAAATATGTGGTTATTATGTCATCAGATGGTCATTTGAATGGCATGGAAATTCCAGCTGCTGATTTGGTTTTGAGTCGGTCCGTGTTAACTCGTGAGGTCGGAGAAGAGGGGATTGCGAGATTTATAGGGGAGAAAATACGAGAGTTGTGGAAAAAATAGTTTTTGGCGACAAATGTGACAATTTTACAACATTTTTTTAATAACGCTTACAATTGAACCTTAAAAATGTGTGACAAATTCTTGACGGTGTTCTAGGGCTACTATATGATTATGTATGTTCTAGTAAGTCGTGGAATTTATGAAAATGAAAACGTTTGAGAGAGTTGGCTGAAAAAGGGGGTTGGAGACAGTATGAGCAGTGAGCATGACCACCACGAAGCTTCATTGAAATTGCCAAGCCGCATGGAGATGTCACGCAGGCAGTTTTTGACGTACACGCTTGGTGGAGCTACAGCCTACATGGCCGCCGGTGCAATCCTTCCTATGGTCCGTTTTGCGGTGGACCCGATTTTGCAACATAAGGGAGAAGGCACCTCTGTCAAAGTAGCTGAAATCAGCAAAATTACGAATGAGCCTCAAGAATTCACCTTTGAACTTAAACAACAGGATGGTTGGTATCTGAGTAATGCATCGTTAGTGGCGTGGATTCGCAAAGATGAACAGGGTAAAATTTATGCACTCTCACCTATCTGTAAACATCTGGGATGTACAGTAGGCTGGAATAGTGACAAGCAATACCCTGACGAGTATCATTGCCCCTGCCATGGCGCGCACTATGACAAGGAAGGGAAGAATCTTGCCGTAGCCCCCAAACCGCTGGATGAGTACGTAGTCAAGGAAGAGCAGGGTTGGGTATATCTGGGCGACATTGTTCCGAACACCCGAGTGAATTAGGAGGCGTGAACGCAGATGTTTAAAAATGTCTATGACTGGATTGACGAGCGTCTTGACATCACGCCAATCTGGCGGGACGTTGCGGATCATGAAGTTCCAGAGCATGTAAATCCGGCTCATCACTTTTCCGCATTCGTGTACTGCTTTGGTGGATTGACGTTCTTTATTACTGTTATTCAGATTCTGTCAGGCATGTTCCTGACCATGTATTATGTACCTGATATTATCAATGCCTACGCAAGTGTGGAGTATCTGCAGACCAAAGTAGCCTTCGGCCAAATTGTTCGCGGCATGCACCACTGGGGAGCCAGTCTGGTTATCGTAATGATGTTCTTACATACGATGCGTGTGTTCTTTACAGGCTCTTACAAGGCACCGCGAGAAATGAACTGGGTTGTTGGCATGCTGATCTTTTTCGTCATGTTGGGCCTGGGGCTCACAGGGTACTTGCTACCATGGGATAACAAAGCCTATTTTGCAACAAAAGTAACACTGGAGATTGCCAACACGGTTCCTTGGCTGGGACCAATCATCAAAGAATTCCTGCAAGGCGGTACGATTGTTGGTGCACAGACACTAACCCGATTCTTTGCCCTGCACGTATTCTTCCTCCCCGCTGTGCTTCTGGTGCTTCTGGTCGGACACTTTATCATGATCCGCAGACAGGGCATTTCGGGACCACTATAAACTGAGAAGGGAGGAATCGCAATGGCTCACGGACATAAGAAGGATGATGAGGAAAAGGTTATCTTTGTCGGTGATTCACGGGTCCGTAAAGGGGCGGGATTTATTACCCCTCCTGATTACACGGCATATCCCGGCAAATCAGAAGCCTTTATCCCCAACTTCCTGCTGAAAGAATGGATGGTTGGTGTCGTTGTATTGGTGGGGATTCTGGTTCTCACGATCTCAGAACCTGCACCTTTAGGCTATCCGGCCAATCCGAGCGCATCCGTAATTCCTATGCCGGACTGGTACTTCCTTTTTCTGTATCAGTACTTGAAGTATCCATACGCATCTGGCGATTACGTTCTGCTCGGCGTACTGGGGGTCAGCGGAGTCGCTTTTGGAGCTTTGCTGCTGGCACCATTCCTGGATACAGGCAAGGAGCGGCGTTTCTATAAACGCCCAATTGCTTCATCACTGATGATTTTGTCGGTCATTTCTGTATTCTACCTGACAAATGTAGCGTGGACGCACTACGAGCATGAGTTGGAAGCAAGTGGACAGAAGCCTGAACATATTCAACGTGAAGAAGAAGCGCTGGAGAGGCGTGAACAGGGGCTCCCACCCGTTTCCAATGCACCTGGACAGCAAGAAGAAGTTGCGATCGTGGAACAGGATGATCCTGCAATGGAAACGTACAAGAAGGCCGGTTGTATTGGTTGCCATGCGGCTGATATGAAGGGTGCAAGTGGACCTTCACTTCGGGGTGTGGGTGACAAGCACAGCCAGGAAGAGATTCTGACCATCATTAAAGAAGGTTATAACGAGATGCCTCCTCAGTACAATAACGCCATCGCTCAAGGTGTCACGGATGAAGAGATCACTCATCTGACCGAATGGCTTGCGAAACAGAAAGCAGAACAGTAAAATCGAAATAACCAATGAAACCTGATCGTTTATTCGGTCAGGTTTTTTTGAAGTGTTTTTTTGGATAGTACTGTATCGTGCACAATATTGATGAAGGAAGGGGCAGGGAATGTGGCTTTATCGTATTTCTGGAGTAGGGAATTTCTAACCAATCGTTATTTCCTGTGGCTATTATTTTGGTGTAATGCGGTAGGAACGGTATACGGATACATCTGGTACGGAGAGCAAATGAAATTGACGCTGGTTGAGCAGCCGATGTGGCAGATCGTATTTGTGCCAGATAGTCCAACAGCGAGTTTGTTTTTTACTTTATCGTTGTTATGGGTCTTGTACCCACCACGGTCCATCATGATCAAACGGATCGGACATGTGATTCAGGCGCTTGCCGTGGTTACATCTGTGAAATATGGCGTGTGGGCCGTATCCATTATTTTCGCTGGCTGGATGCAAGGTGGTACACAGCACTGGCAAGACTGGATGTTGATTGCTTCGCATAGTGCGATGGCCATTGAAGCTCTAATTTATGTACGCTTTTTCGGCTTCCGCTGGGCTGCCCTTGTCGTTGCAGGTCTCTGGACACTGTTGAACGATACGATGGATTATACATATGATATATACCCTTGGTTACCCGCTTCCCTCTATGATCATGTAGATGGTGTGCGTAATTTCACATTTGGACTGACACTGGTGAGCATTCTGTGCGCGTGGCTGGCCTTAAGACAAGCGAAACGAACCTGATATCCGATCTTGAGCTTGTTCTAACGAACTGTTTCCCGCCATACATTGGTGGTGGGAGGGATGTCCATGAAGAGAACGTTTGGGGTCAAAACTGGTTTATTGGTGGTATCGTTCATGGCTCTGCTGCTTTGGACGAACTTAGCATATCGTGTATCCGCGCAAAGTGAAGCATTGAATTCGAATTCAGATCAGCAAGTGTCCACAAGCAATTCAATTGCACAACTGAACGAGGAAGCAGCCATATTGTATCGTCAGGCGCTCGAGAATAATATTGAAGAAGTGCGCGGAAGCATTCTGCGTATCAGTAAAAGTCTGGAGCATATCTCCTTTGAGGGACAAACAACAGTTGAGGGCATTCACGCCTTGTCCGAAACCATAGTTGAAGTGAAACAAGCCGTTGTGAAGGTGAAAAATGACGATGCTTCTCTTCAGCAGTCCTCTGCCAAACTCAGACTTGCAGCAGATAGTCTCGCGAATCCAACCAAGCCTCTATGGCTTCAGTATTATAAAATCGTGAAAAACGATCTGGACGCTTTATCCGCTGCTACAAATCAAGGGCAAACTGCGGCCGTACTGGCAAACCGCTACACCGTTCTGGAGGAGCATTATGAGACGATTCGTCCTGCCGCACTGATTCGCCGTGAACCGTATGAGATTGCTCAGATGGACGCCTGGTTATCTCATACCAAAGGGCTCACCGCTGCCAAGCAACCTGATCTGGCTCGATTAAAGAGCATGGTGGGCCATGGGGAGGAACTGGTGAATCAGTTGTTTGGTCGCGAGAAGGACGAGAGCGCCTTTGTACCTTTTGTACAGGGGCCCGATCGCAGGGCAGCCGGGCTGCTCATTAGTTCGGTCATTGTGGCGACGTTAAGTTACGCCGGATATCGTAAATATCGTGCACAGCAGCAGGGGATTTTTCCTTTTCGGCGCTAATTGGATATGAAGTTGATCGTGGTATATAAAAAGACCTCTTTCCGCATGACCAGCCACACTAACGGCTCTTCATGTAAAAAGAGGTTTTCATGTACTTTCTGTGTTATATCAGCTTTCTTTGAAACCTTCGCCATGTACATCGTGAACATCGCTGATGATGACAAAAGCTCTCGGGTCAATGGAACGTACAATGGTCTGCAGTCGCCTGAACTCTTGCCTGGAGATCACGCAGTAGGCCATGTGTTTGGCCTGTTTAGAGTACGCGCCAATGGCTGGAATGAGGGTGACGCCACGGTCCATATCCCGTGTAATCTGGTCCGCAATCTCGGGTGCATGGTCACTAATGATCATAAATGCCCGGGCAGAATATGCACCTTCCTGAATAAAGTCGATGACTTTGGAGGCGATGAATACAGCTACGAGCGTATACAGAATTTTTTCTTTGGGGATGTAGATGAGAGAGAGCCCGATAATGACGAAGTCGATGCCCAGTAATACTCGGCCCATACTCCATCCATACTTGCGGTTGAGAATACGGGCAATGATGTCTGAACCGCCCGTTGTTCCACCCCAACGAAATACAATGCCAAGGCCGGCTCCAAGGGTGACACCTGCATATAGGGCTGCGAGCAGGAGGTCATTCTCGGTATGTAATGGTTCAATCCAGCCCAAGTGAATCAACTTCTCAAACAACCATAGAAAAACAGTCAGTGCCCCGATTCCGATACCCGTATAGATCATCTGTCGGCCGCCCAAAATTTTGAGCCCAATCAGAAAGAGGGGAACATTTAGAATTAAGGTTGTAAGTGAAGGTGAGATGCCAAAAGCGTAATTGATCAGCACCGTAACCCCGGTGAGGCCGCCTTCCATAAGCTGGTTGGGGATAATGAAATAGAGGAGCCCAAAGGCATATAAGGCTGTCCCCAGCACGATGGGAAGAACCAGTTTAACTTGAACCCAGGTTTTGGCAGTGCTCATAAGATCCCTCGCTGTAGATAAATTAGAATGAAGAACTAATCATTCCCATCTAGTATACCTGTTTATTGAATCTTTAAAAATGATTTGTCGCTGATGATGGTGGAAGTGAATCTAAATAACTGATATTATTAGGAACAAATACGACATCATTTCAAAGGAGAATCCGTTCTCATGGAGAAAAGCATCGCAGAAATGCAGCGTGAGGTTGATCAGTATATCTCCCAGTTCAAGGAGGGGTATTTCAGTCCTCTGGCCATGTTGGCCCGGATGTCTGAAGAGGTTGGGGAGCTAGCGAGGGAAGTGAATCATGAATTCGGCGAGAAGCCGAAGAAATCTTCCGAAGCAGCCAATTCCATTGAACTTGAGCTTGGAGATATTTTATTTATCACGATTTGTTTTGCGAACTCACTGGGAATTGATCTGGCTGAGGCGCACGATAAAGTCATGCATAAATTTAACACCCGCGATGCCAATCGGTGGACACCCAAAAACACCGATTAGGCGTAGATTACATATGCTGTACCATCACCCGATCGGGGAGGGTCAGCTTAATGATGAAACCGGAAGAATATATGCAGCAGGCTTACCGCTGTATATTGCAAAATGATTTTGAGCAGGCGATTCGTTGGTTCGAGTCAGCCATTCACGCTCATCCAAAACATGCGGAGTTATATTATCGCTGTTCCATTACACACGCCCGCAGCAAGCATCTGGTTCCAGCGCTTGAATATGCGCGCAAGGCGGTTGAACTGTCGCCAGGAACAGAAGAGTATATTTTGCATCTGCAGACGTTGGAAGCAAAAGAATTGACCTCCAGAGCGAAGTTGCTGTTGGAGCAGGCGGGTATTGCAACACAGGAGCGTTACGTGGAAGCGTCTACGCTTCTGCAAGAAGCGGTCAAACTTGATCCGCTCTCAGTGGAGGCTCATGTTATGCTTGCGCTGGCTTACAGTGATTTGAATGAATTTGACTATGCAATTCAGGCGCTGCGTGAGGCAATTTTGCTGGACCCGCAGAATGGGCAACTGCATCAGATGTTACAGGAAATCAAGCAACGTATGAAATCCATTCAATAAAGAATTCATTTTGCAAAGATTTCTTTCGAGTTGAAATGGATTCTACGATATGATCCAACATAGTGAGGAGATGCAGTCAATATGAGTGAAGTAATCAGAGTTGCCGTGATCGGAGCGGCTGGCCGTATGGGCCGTGAAGTTGTGAAATTGGTACTTCAGGACCCGGAATTGGAGCTTGCAGCGGCTGTCAACCGCTCCGGAGCAGGCACGGATGCAGGAACCCTTGTTGGTTTGCCAGCGTGCGGGGTGCTGGTGACTGATGATATCGAAATGGCTTTTGCCGAAACAAAACCTCAGGTTATGGTTGATTTTACAGTGCCGCAATATGCTTTTACACATACCGAAATCGCAATCCGTCATGGAGTCAGACCTGTCATGGGTGTTACCGGCTTTACGCCGGAGCAGATTGAACAGTTGGACAAGCAATGCCAGGACAAAGGAATTGGAGGGCTTATTGCCCCTAACTTCTCGATTGGTGCCATTCTGATGATGCGATTCGCAGCACAGGCTGCCAAACATATGCCAAATGTGGAGATTATCGAATATCACGGGGATCAGAAGCTGGATGCTCCTTCCGGAACTGCGATCAAAACTGCCGAACTGATTGCTGCCAATCGGGAAGAACTTCGTCAGGGTAATCCGAATGAGGAAGAAACGATTGAAGGATCACGCGGCGGTTATTACAACGGCTTCCGAATTCACAGTGTACGATTGCCTGGCGTATTCGCGCAGCAGGAAGTTGTTTTCGGAGACTATGGACAGTCTCTCAAAATTCGGCATGACTCCTATGAGCGCGCAGGTTATATGCCTGGTGTTAAGATTGGTGTGCAAAAGGTTATGGAATATACAGGAATGATCTACGGATTTGACCACTTTATCGACTAAAGGAGATTGTCATGTTGAAAATAGCATTTATCGCCCATGATCGTAAAAAAGAAGAGATGGTTAACTTCGTGACGGCATATGAGCCTGTTTTTACGGACCATCAATTATATTCTACAGGAACAACAGGCCTTCGTATTATGGAAGGAACGTCTCTGAAGATTCATCGATTCGAATCAGGCCCACTGGGCGGAGATCAGCAGATTGGAGCTTTGGTTGCGCAAAATGAGATGGATCTGATTATTTTCCTGCGCGATCCACTGATGGCACAACCTCACGAGCCGGATATTAATGCGTTGCTGCGTCTTTGTGATGTGCAGGGAATTCCACTTGCCACCAATATCGCAACCGCTGAGATTCTGGTTAAGGCTCTGGATCGTGGCGATTTTGCCTGGAGAGAGCTGGTACATAAATACAAGCCGGAGGCTGGATTGAATTCGGGTGATTCCGAATGAGTCTGGATATTCTCATCTTTGGAGCACATGCAGACGATGCGGAGATTGGTATGGGTGGAACGATTGCCAAACATACCGCTGCTGGCTTGAAAGTAGGCGTGTGTGATCTGACTCGTGCTGAGATGTCTTCCAACGGAACAGTAGAGCGCAGAACCGAGGAAGCGGAGCAAGCCTCCCGCATCCTCGGTCTTTCGTGTCGAACGAATCTGGGGCTTCCTGATCGTGGCTTGTATCTTACTCCTGAACATGTAGAGGCGGTAACGGCTGAGATACGGCGTCATGCCCCTCGGATGGTGTTTGCTCCGTATTGGGAAGATCGTCATCCGGATCATGTCAATTGCAGTAAGCTTGTGCAGGAGGCTGTATTTAACGCCAAGCTTCGGAACTACATGCCGGACATGCCTGCCGTGCAGGTGAAGGAACTTTATTTTTACTTTATTAATGACATCGGCCCTACGGATTTGATTGTCGATATTACGGAACACTATGGGCAAAAAGAAACATCATTGCTCTCTTATCGTTCCCAATTCGAACTGGGAGACGGAGCGGTCTCGACGCCATTGAATCAAGGGTATATCGAACGTGTAAGAGCCCGTGATTCCTTGCTCGGACAACGCAGTCTTATCCCGTTTGCAGAAGGTTTTGCTACAATTACGCCTTACGTGGTTCATCAATTTGGGCCGGGTGCCCAATGAACGATTTCACATTTTACGTTTAATGAAACGAAGGGTTTCATTATTCTGTTGTATTATATCAACCTGCATGAAGCGGGAGATCAAAGGAGCGTCCACAGGATGGATAAAAAGCTAAAAATCGGCATCACCTGTTATCCGTCCCTCGGCGGGTCTGGCGTTGTCGCAACGGAGCTGGGCAAATTACTTGCCGAACAGGGGCATCAGGTTCATTTTATTGCCAACAGTATCCCGTTCAGACTGGGTACGTTCCAGAAAAATATTTTTTATCATGAAGTTGAAGTAAATGATTATTATGTTTTCCGTTACCCTCCGTATGACCTGTCACTGGCAACAAAGATGGCTCAGGTGGCTAAGTCACAGCAGCTGGATCTGCTGCATGTTCATTATGCCGTGCCGCACGCAGTATGTGCTTTTCTTGCGAAACAGATGGTAGGAGACGGTCTTAAAGTGGTTACCACCTTGCACGGAACGGATATTACGGTTCTGGCTCAGGATGAATCTCTGAAGGATCTGATCCGTCTAGCCATTAATGAAAGTGACGCGGTTACTGCCGTATCACAAGATTTGATTCGGGAAACGGTCGAATTGCTGGATATTCAGCGCCCAATCGATCTAACCTATAATTTCATTGACAAACGAATATATTATCCGCGGGATGCTGCCAGTCTGCGAAGAGACTTTGCTGCGCCCGACGAAAAAATATTAATGCACATCTCCAATTTCCGACCGGTGAAGAGAACTCAAGATGTGGTAGAGGTCTTCCGTCAGGTCCAGGAGCAGGTTCCTGCCAAACTGTTATTTGTTGGTGAAGGACCAGATTTGCCGAAGATGCAATGGAAAATTAATGATCTCGGCTTGAATGATAAAGTTCATTTCCTTGGCAAACAGGATGACATTGCTCAGGTCATTTCCATGGCAGACGTGTTGATGCTTCCATCGGAGAAGGAGAGTTTCGGACTTGTGGCGCTCGAAGCAATGGCTTGTGGCGTACCGACGATCGGTTCACAGGCCGGGGGAATTCCGGAACTGGTCTTACATGGTAAAACGGGGTATTTATCCGCGATCGGGGATACACAATCCATGGCCGAGAACACCATCCGTTTGTTGACGGACGATCGTTTGGCTGCGGAGTTCAGGGAAGCATGTCTTCAGCGTGCGCATCACGACTTTTGCAATGATGCTATCCGGCATGAATACGAACAGATTTATTACCGGGTGTTGGGAAGGGAAGTTCCGAATCTGAAGCCGGTTTGTGGTTAATCATTTCTTTGACGAAATCATACTGTGCATACCACAACAGGCAAGAGAAGAGGTGATATGTGGTGGTTCAATGGACACAGGTAGATCATGAAATGGCAATGCAAAGTGAGAATGTACTCACAACATTAAACAAACATGGCTACAAGGCATATTGGGTAGGTGGTTGCGTTCGTGACGAATTGCTGGGACGAGTTGTAGACGATATGGATATCACGACATCTGCTTCTCCTGAGCAAGTCATGGAACTGTTTGACGATTGTATTCCTACAGGTCTGCAACACGGTACGGTTACCGTTCGTTCAGGCGGTTATTACTTTGAAGTGACCACATTTCGAACAGAATCCGAATATCAGGATAACCGCAGACCTGCTACGGTTCAATTTGTTCAGGATATCAAGGAAGATTTACAGCGGCGCGACTTCACGATGAACGCTCTAGCCATGGACGTCACTGGGACAATCGTTGACCCTTTCGGTGGGCAGGCAGATATCAAGGAAGAGCGAGTCAGATGTGTAGGTTCTGCGATGGAACGATTTGGTGAAGATGCACTGCGCATGCTCCGCTGTGTTCGGTTTGCTTCCGTATTTGATTTCAAAATTGCCCATAACACGTGGAAAGGTCTTGTAAGGCAGAAAGACCTGCTTCAACATATAGCAATGGAACGGGTACGTACCGAGATGGTAAAAATGATGTCTGGACCGCATCCTTTAAGAGGGTTGGAGCTGTTATACAGAAGTGATTCCCTTGCGCATATCAAAGCGCCGGTAAGCTCGACCCGATTTAACAAGATGTTGTTATCCAATCTGGAACAATTGTCAGGTCAGCATGTGTTGCTTCGTTGGTCACTCATCCTGATTGCTGGCGGTTATAGCAAGGATGAAGCAGATGTATTATTACGTCAGTGGACATTCTCCAATGAACATCGTTCTCGAATAACAGGGGTTCTTCAGGTGGAACAGTTGATTCATACTTCCGTTCAGGAGCAGAAGGATATGGTCAGTCTTCGTTCCGATTGGATCGTTACTGTTCTGGCTTGTGGCGTTCAGGCGGCGGATGATTGGCTTCGAATACAGTCTACATTGCCAGCAGGATGGCGGAATCAGTCCGAACAGGCAGAAATGCAGGTTGTTTTGGTTCAAGAGCTTGCAGGCGAATGGAGTCAATCGATCCCTGTGCATGACTTGAAAGAGCTGGATATCACAGGGGAACAAGTGTTACAAATGGTACAGCGCAAAGGCGGACCTTGGCTGGGTCAACTGATGAAACATTTGTTACGAGAAACAGCGATTGGAACGATAGAGAATCAGCATGCAGCACTAAGTGCAGAAGTGAAGCGGGTGGTTCAAGATGACCAAACATGAAGATCTGTTACATATGTTATTAAATGCAGAAGGACGATTCGTATCGGGTGAAGAGATCAGCCGTAATCTGTCCATCAGTCGGACCGCTGTGTGGAAACATGTGAACAAGTTGCGAGACATGGGTTATGAGTTTGAAGCCGTATCCCGCAAAGGATACCGTCTGGTAACGAAGCCGGATAGCATTGACGCTACTGCCCTCCAATTGGCACTGGATACAACCGTATTTGGCCGTAAGGCTGTTTTGTTGACTTCGACCCTGACTACGCAAGGGGATGTTCTCAAGCTAGCTGAGCAAGGGCAGGCAGAAGGTGCTGTGGTCGTTGCGGAAGAACAAACAGGAGGAAGAGGACGTTTTGGTCGACAGTGGTTCTCTCCTCCGGGTAAAGGAATCTGGATGAGTGTTCTGTTACGCCCTGATCTACCACTTCAGCACACGCCGCAGCTAACTTTATTAACAGGAGTGGCTGTATGTCGTGCCGTTCGAGCTTGTTCAGGAGCTGATGCAGGCATCAAATGGCCAAATGATCTGTTGATTGATGGACGCAAGGTATGTGGCATATTGCTTGAATCCACGGTGGAAGATCATGAAGTCAGATACTGTATTGCAGGTATAGGTGTTGACGTGAATTTTGATCCAGAGGATTATCCGGAAGATCTTACAACTATAGCTACTTCGCTCAAGATGGAGACGGGTCAACCCGTTGATCGCACCAAACTAACGGCTGCCATTTTGACGGAGCTTGAACAGTTGTATTATTTGTATCAAAAAGAAGGATTCGGCGTGATCTCAGCACTATGGGAGGCCCTGTCCGTATCGATGAATCGAGAGATTACTGTGACGAATCCTCATGGTGTCATTGAAGGGAAGGCCATCGGTCTTGACCCTTCTGGAGCACTTATCGTGGAGAAGCGCGATGGAGAACATACACTAATCATCTCTGGTGAGATTTCCTGGAAATCATAAACAATTTGTCGAATTTTCACTGGTAAAATGAACATAAGACGTGAAGTTTGAGCAGAACTTTGGTATACTGTGTTCGTGAGGCGATATCGGCTAATGCAGACCGAATTGCACTCCCGTAACAGTAACCTTTGTTCTGCTTGAATGGTTTTATATAAGCAGACCGCAGTGCAAGAATGAAATACGTTTAAGTGAGTTGTTGGATTCTGCTCTGAGCCGAAGAGGACCGAGACAGAAGGGACGATCGCAAGTGACTCTTTTTTGACTTTTCGGGACTTTTTAGTGGAAAACTAAAAGGTTTTTTTTGTTGCGTTTATTTGAAAAGAAGAAAGGAGCCATGAGAGAAAATGGCGAACAAACAAGCGTTGAATATTGTGAAAATGAAAAAATATAAGCAGGATGGCGTGCCACTTACCATGATCACGGCTTATGATTATCCAACAGCGCTCCTCGCAGAGGAAGCAGGTATCGATCTGATCCTGGTTGGTGACTCACTTGGTAATGTAGTACTGGGTTATAATTCGACGCTTCCGGTAACCATCGACGACATGGTGTACCACACACGTTCCGTAGTGCGCGGTGCTGAGAAGACGTTTATTGTGGCTGATATGCCTTTTATGACTTATCATGGCAGCGTGGATGAGACGCTTAAGGGTGTACGTCGACTGATGCAAGAGGGGCATGCCCATGCGGTTAAAATGGAAGGCGGAGTTGAGATAGCAGACACCGTCAGAGCAGTCGTGCAAGCAGGCGTGCCTGTTCTTGGACATATAGGACTTACACCTCAATCGGTTAATCAGATTGGTGGTTACCGTATTCAGGGCAAGGATGCAGCGGATGCAAAACGTCTGATGGACGAAGCCAAAGCCTTGGAAGCTGCAGGCGCGTTTGGCATTGTGCTTGAACTGGTTACGGAAGAAGTTGCACGGGCGATCTCGGAGGAACTGTCCATCCCTACTATAGGAATTGGAGCAGGACGAGGCTGTGATGGTCAGGTACTGGTATTCCATGATGTTGTTCAATACGCCTCTCCGTATACGCCCAAACGTTTTGTCAAAACCTATGGAGATGTGGGTACATTAATCAGAACCAGTATCGAAGCTTACGTAAAAGAAGTGAAAGATCGTTCGTTCCCGGCCGAAGAGCATGTATTCAATGCTGCGGATGGTGTTCTGGATCAACTGTACGGCGGACAACGCAAGGAAAAGGTGGGGAATAACTCATGAAAGTATTACGGACAATCGCAGAGTTAAGACAGGAACTAAGCTTGAAGCGTCAAGCGATTCGGTCCAGTGCGTCCGTTGTAGGTCTGGTACCAACAATGGGTTATCTTCATCAAGGTCATGCAAGCTTGATGCAGGCAGCCAGACAACAGAGCGATATCGTGGTATTAACCATATTTGTTAATCCAATTCAATTTGGACCTAATGAAGATTTTGACAGCTATCCGCGGGATGAAGCCAGAGATGTGGAGACAGCA
This sequence comes from Paenibacillus sp. AGC31, assembly GCF_057334655.1. Taxonomy (NCBI): domain Bacteria; kingdom Bacillati; phylum Bacillota; class Bacilli; order Caryophanales; family Paenibacillaceae; genus Paenibacillus; species Paenibacillus sp. AGC31. The sequence goes on along the minus strand of NZ_JBHFJH010000003.1, from coordinate 50,173 downwards.
CGTTCACAAGGAGTGGATATCGTATTTATTCCCTCTGTTGAAGAGATGTATCCACAGGCAACGCAAACGACGGTATCTGTCTCCAAACTGACGGAGCGCCTATGTGGCGCTTCCCGTCCGGGGCATTTTGACGGGGTAACGACCGTAGTCTCCAAACTGTTTAACATTGTACAGCCACAGCGTGCATTTTTTGGAATGAAAGATGCTCAGCAGGTTGCGGTCATTCAACAGATGGTGAATGATTTGAATATGCCTGTAGAAATTGTACCTTGTCCGATTGTTCGCGAAGAGGATGGTCTTGCCCTCAGTTCACGTAATGTCTATCTTAACGCAGAACAGCGTAATCAGGCTTTAGTTCTGTCGAAGGCACTGTGTGCAGCTCAAGAAGCGGCAGATAAAGGTGTAGCTATAAACGCCGCAGATATCCGTCGTATTCTGCGCGAGCAGATTGCAAGTTCACCGCTTGCTGTTATCGACTACGCCGAGATTCAGGCTTTTCCAAGTCTGGAGCCGCTCGCAGATCAGGAAGAAGTTCAAGGACGTGACGATCTGCTCATCGCACTTGCGGTGAAATTTGGAAAAACAAGATTGATTGACAATATAAGGTTGCAAAAATCGGAGGTACTGTCCCATGTTTAGAACACTGATGAAATCCAAAATCCACCGGGCTACGGTAACGGAAGCCAATTTGAACTATGTGGGTAGCATTACCATAGATGAAGACTTGATGGAAACATCCGACTTGATGGAAAACGAAAAAGTGCAAATTGTGAACAACAACAATGGTGCACGTCTGGAAACTTATGTGATTCCAGGGCCGCGCGGAAGCGGGGTCATATGTCTTAACGGCGCAGCTGCACGTCTGGTGCAGCCTGGAGATAACGTCATTATCATTTCTTACGCCATGATGTCGCAAGAAGAGGCAAATACTCACAAACCAACCGTTGTATTTGTAGATGGACAGAATAAACCTGTACAAACGATGAAACAGGAAGTCCACGCAACAATTATGTAATCGACTGGTAAGGAGAATGAAATCGGACCTTGAAGCAAAAAATGAGTACAGGTCACTGCACTAATCCATTTTTTCAAGGGTGGGGATGCATCGATGTTCCAGCATGTTTTCGCAGAAATGAACGACATGTTAGATGAAATTATCAAGAGCTATCCTTCCGCTGAAGGCCTGAACAAACAGGAATTGCTGCAAAAGTGGAATTTGCTTAAGCGGATGAGTGACGGAATGCTGGATGAATGGCTGATGTTTGAAGAAAAGATGAGCCAGGTGAGGGAGCGGGAGATGGATAAGCCTGCTTCCCTTGAACCGGAACAGGAAGCTGTTACCGCTCTGCCTGAACTCCATCTGGAATGTTTCAGTCGAGGTCAGGGCTATTTCAAATTACAGATGTATCCGCAGGCGATCATGCAGTTCTCCCGGGTTGTGACCGACCATCCGGAGAGTGCATTGACTCGTTTTTACCTGGCGCTCGCGTATCTGAATCTGGAACAAATGGCGGAAGCCGGGACACATTTGCAGCAGATCATGTATCTTAAGGGTTCGCCTCGCTTAAAAGGGCTTGTATGTAACGCCCTGGGCTGTATTCAAGCCAAGCTTGCGAATCCCGAAGCTGCATGTTCACTCTTTGCACAGGCCCTTCAGTATGACCCGACATTGACCGAACCACTGTACAACATGGAAGCTTGCAGGTTGAACAGGGGAAAATTGCAATATGCTAATCAGCTGACGACCCTTCATTAAGCGGGAATTCGGCGACAAAAAACGGTGTTCCCTCCTTTGGCATAGCGGCGGGGACACCGCTTTTTTGTCAGTTAATTTTCAAATCCCCTTTTTTTTGCTATGCTGTAACATAGACTGGAATGGAAGGGACCGTACATTGCAATGAAATTTGCCGTATTGGATTTCGAAACAACCGGCACGCAGTCCGACGGTGAGATTATACAGGCCGGACTTGCCATCATAGATCATGACTACAGCATAACTCAAATATATAGTTCTTATGTGAACCCTGGTGTACCGATTCCCCCGTTTATTTCGGGGTTAACGGGTATTACCGATGAAGATGTGGCGGACGCTCCTTCACTCGAAGAGATGATGATGGAGATGGTTCCGCTGCTTAATGATGTGGTGCTTGTTGGACACAACGTCGCTTTTGATTTTCACTTTTTGCAGAATGCTCTCGACCGTTGCGGTTATTTGCCGTTCACTGGCCGCATTCTGGACACGATTGATTTTCTGAAGATTACATTCCCATCACTGGGTTCTTATCAACTCGGTTATGTGTCTTCCGAATTTGGATTTCAACATGACCGCCCTCACCAGGCAGACAGTGATGCACTGGCGACAGCCTATGTGCTTCTCAAGTGTCTGGATGAGTTAAAGGAATTACCGCTCATAACGATTCAGCGCCTCAGTGACCTGTTTGCACCAGAAGACAGTGACTTGGGTTGGTTCTTGGACGGAATGCGCAGTGAGAAGGAAGCAGAGCCGATTCAGGATCTGGACGGACATACCTATTATCGTCAGCTTGCTCTTAATGTAAGTGATTGGACCGATATTGGTGCACCACGCGATGAGCGGGAGGCTAACCCCCTTGATGGTGTAAGCTTCGAACAGTTTATGGACCAGGTTCGGGAGAACCTGAAGGATACACTGGATCATTACGAAGAGCGTGAAGCGCAGACTCAGATGTTCAGCAGTGTAAGGCAAGCCCTGGATGAAGAGAAACATCTCTTGATCGAAGCAGGAACAGGCACTGGTAAATCTCTGGGTTATCTCTTGCCTGCTATTTACGAAAGTGTGAAGCAAGAACAGAAAGTTATGGTTAGCACGCATACAATCAATCTGCAGGAGCAATTGAGAGAGCGAGACATTCCGATGCTGACCCAAGTGGTTCCGTTCCCGTTTAAAGCTGCTGTCTTCAAAGGGCGTGGACATTACCTGTGCCTGCGCAAATTTGAACACAAAATCAATAAACGTGAATTCGCCACACCTAAAGAGGATTATTTCACAGCAGCTCAGATGATTGTCTGGCTTACGCAGACCGAAACCGGAGATGATGAGGAGCTTAACCTTAGCGGACGCGGAGGGGACTTCTGGGAGACCGTACAGAGTGAATCCGAATCATGTCTGGGAAGATCCTGTCCATGGTTCCGCAAATGTTTCTACCATCGTGCCAAACATGAAGCAGGGTTGTCTGATATCGTAATCACCAATCACTCCAAATTATTTACGGATGTGAAAGCCGCGCATCAGCTGCTGCCAGCCTATGAGAGTCTTGTGATCGATGAGGCACATCATCTGGAGGATGTCGCTGGTAAACATCTTGGAATGCATATGAAATATTTCACCTTGGTTCATACACTGACCCGCCTATTTAAAGACAGTCGTAATGGTCAGCTGCCTATGCTTCGTTCCCAGTTATCCGGGCATGAAAATTCAGTGCAATGGGGCTCCATGGTGGATCAGATGTTCCCGCTGGCTGTTGAGGTCAAGGAACTGTGGGATCGTATGAGCGATGCCTTGTTCGGTCTGTTGCCTGAACGAAGTGATGCTTCACCGGGAGAGACGGGGCAATTTTCACTGCGTCTGAAAGCATCTCAGAAACCGGCAAAATGGGAGGAGCTGCAGGATCTGGAGAACCAGATCTATGTGACTCTGGGTGATTTGGTTCGCAAAGGGGACAAATTGCTGCTTGAGGTGAAAGAGGATCAGGATGATTATCAATCGGATAGTCTGATCACGGACATTACAGGATTGTTGAAAGATCTGACCACATTGAAGGAGAATCTTCGTTTCTTCATGCGCATGGATGATGCCAAAACGGTATACTGGATGGAAGCTAGCGGCCAGTTCCGCAGTAAATCTCTCCAGCTGTATGCCGTACCTGTAGATGTCAGTGCACAGCTTAAGGATTTGTTTTTTGACAAAAAGAAAAGTGTTGTGCTTACATCGGCTACGCTCTCTGTGGATAAGTCATTCCAGTTCATGATTGAACAGCTTGGCTTGCAGGAAGCTTCCGAGAATAATCGGCTGTTAACGTCGATGCTGCCATCACCTTTCAACTATCGCGATCAGGCACTTCTGGTGATTCCGCGTGATTTCCCGAGTGTGAAGGGAAGTGTGGGTGATGCGCACTTTGTTAATATGCTGGTGCAATCACTCGCAGAGACGGCAATTGCTACGCGTGGACGCATGATGGTTCTGTTTACTTCATACAAGATGCTGCGACAGGTCTATGATCCGCTGAAGGAGGCACTGTCTGGTAACGACATCTCGTTGCTTGGGCAAGGCGTTGACAGTGGAAGTCGTTCCAAATTGACTCGCAGGTTCCAAGATGCCAAAGCAACGGTACTTTTGGGCACAAGCAGCTTCTGGGAGGGTGTAGATATCCCGGGAGAGGCCCTAACCTGTCTCGCTATTGTTCGACTGCCTTTCCAGCCACCGAATCATCCGTTGGTGGAAGCCAAGAGTGAGCTGCTTCAGGAACAGAAGAAAAATCCGTTCATGAAACTGTCCGTGCCGCAAGCGGTCATTCGTTTCAAACAGGGATTTGGCCGGTTGGTGCGTACAGCGAAGGACAGAGGAATTGTCATTGTTTATGATACACGGGTGATTGAAGCGTACTATGGTAAATTCTTTTTATATTCATTACCTGGTCCCAAAATGGAACACATGCTCACGGAGCAGATGGTTCCACGAATTACCGAGTGGTTGGAAAAACCTGCTAATGAACAAAAATAATGGTTGTTTTGTTCGTTACATCATTGCATGACACTATTGTTTGGCGTTAAACTTTATTAGATATTTCCGTATCCGATTAAAGCAGTTGCACGTAAGAACTTATAACCTAAATTACAAGGAGCATTCTGTATAAAATGTCACGTTTATCTTTGAGTTTATACAGAATGCTCATCTTTTCATCTATTATTTTATCGTGGCCTTGGTAAGGGGGAGCAAGAATGAAATCGGATAAAATTTCGGAAGCGGTGGTACGACGTCTGCCTGTATACTTGCGTTATTTGAACGAGTTGCATCAGCGTGAGGTGGCTACTGTTTCTTCTCAAGAGCTTGGACAGAGGCTGGATCTGAATCCGGCCCAAATTCGTAAAGACCTGGCTTACTTCGGTGATTTTGGTCGTAAAGGGATCGGGTATGATGTATCCTATCTGATCGAGAAAATTCGTCACATTCTCAAGATCGATCAGCAAATTAATGTAGCTCTGGTAGGCGCGGGTAATCTAGGTCAAGCCTTGTCCAACTACAACGCATATCTGAAAGACAACATGAAGATTGTTGCTGTATTTGATGCATATGGACCGAAGATTGGTAGTCAAATCAACAGTTTGACGGTAAAACCAATGGATGAATTGACGGAAGCGGTTAAAACGGATAACATCCGCATCGGAATTATCACGGTTCCGGATACGGAAGCCCAAAATGTAGCCGATCAGCTTATTGAATCCGGAATCGAAGCGATCCTTAATTTTGCACCAACAATTCTAAAAACACCGCCGCATATCCGCATTCACCATGCTGACTTTACAACGGATCTGCTTAGTTTGGCCTATTACTTGGAGACTGGAAAGGACGACGAGGAAGATGACAACAAATAGATGGGTAATCCACAACGGCAAATTTGCCGTTAATGAAGGCGGCACAACATGGAACGTGGTCCAAGGATACATGGTTGTTGAGAATGACAAGATTGTGCATATTGGTGAGACATTGCCGGATGAAGACAAAAATAGTACCAAGGTAGATGGAAAAGGACTGTTCTTCCTGCCGGGTCTGATCAATACGCATGGTCATGCAGCGATGTCGTTGCTCAGAGGGCACGGAGACGATCTTGCATTGCAAGTATGGTTGCAGGAAAAAATGTGGCCGATGGAAGCGAAAATGACTTCAGAAGATGTATATTGGGGAACCTCGCTATCGGTGCTTGAAATGTTGAAAGGCGGAACTACAGCTTTCCTGGACATGTATGATCACATGGATCAAGTGGCCAAAGTTGTGGAGCAATCCGGCGTTAGAGCAGCACTGGCACGTGGTGTAATCGGGCTGTGCTCGAAAGAAGAGCAATTGCGGAAGCTGGAGGAGTCGGCAGCGTTTGCACGTGAGTGGAATGGACAGGCAGATGGTCGTATTACAACCGTAATCTCGCCACATGCCCCATATACATGCCCTCCTGACTACATAGAGAAGCTTGTACAGGTCGCGAATGACCTAAACCTTCCTCTCCATACACATATGTCTGAAACGCTTCGTGAGGTGGAGCAGAACGTGGCTGATTATGGACTGCGTCCTGTGGCACATCTAGAGAAACTGGGATTTTTCTCCCGTCCATCCCTGGTTGCACATGCGGTGCATCTGAATGATGAAGAGATTGAGATTCTGGCCCGTCATGATGTGGCTGTATCCCATAACCCGGGAAGTAACCTGAAACTCGCTTCCGGTGTTGCGCGGGTACCTGCGATGCTGAAAGCAGGAGTTACCGTGTCACTCGGAACAGACGGACCAGCAAGCAACAACAACCTGGATATGTTCGAGGAAATGAGACTGGCTGCATTGATCCACAAAGGTGTATCTGGTGACCCGACGGCAGTACCGGCAGGCGAAGCGTTACTACTCGGAACGTTATATGGTGCCAAATCCATCTTCTTGAACAATACCGGAGCGCTTCAGGTCGGCATGAAGGCTGATTTTATCGCCCTTGATATTGAACAGGCACATTTCTATCCACATACAGACCTGATCTCACATACGATCTACTCGGCTTCTGCCAAAGATGTTGAGCACGTATGGGTGGATGGAAAACAAGTGGTGAAACATGGCGAATGTCTGACGCTGGATGAAGAACGTATTTTGCGTGAGTCTCAATTGGCATTTGATGGTCTGCTTGCTCGTTAATTGCAGGACAGCATCATAGGGAAAGGAAGTTCGGCTTTTGAAGAAAAAAAAGAAGTGGATATGGATTTCGCTACTTGCACTGGTTCTGATTCTGTTTGGACTTCAGCGTTATTACGTCTATGTCACGCAGGACCAGCGCAAGGAAGAAGCGCTCGCTATAGAGGCAGCACAGAAGCAACTGGGCATTACATCCTATGATGAATTGCGCAAGTACATCTGGGGAGACAAAGAAGGCTCTGACAATATCTACTGGACCCTGATCGGCAAAAATAAGGATAACCAGGATGTTATGGTCTGGGTTAAATTCGATGCAAACAATCAACCGGCTAAGGGTGCAAACGCTGTACACAGTGAGCTGCTGCAGAATGGCATGTCCGAAGCGCAGATCCGCAATCGCTTCAGTTCTGAAGTTCCTGCCGGTGAGATTAAGCGAATCATGCCCGGAGTTGTGAATGGAATATATGTGTGGCAAGTGTATTATAAAGACGGTACGCATAACCACTATCGCTTTTATCGTTTTAGCAACGGAGAACAGGTGGACCTGGTCTACACCCTCCCGAACAGCTAGAACAAATAGAGTGACATAACTAGAGAATTTAAAGAAATGAAAGAACCGGCAGACGGATATCCGACTGAACCGGTTCTTTGTGTTGTCTGTAAACATTTTTGATTTAAATAGTTAAAATTAATAATTTATTCATATTTTCGCCTTCGAAATTGTATATACGATGTGATATACTCAGATATGTACTCAAAGTTACATTCAAAACAAATAAACCTGTCGAAATTATCGCAGGAGTCAATGTGCACATATTCGTATATACCAATAAGCCAGTAGGTTAGGCCAAAATCTGGGAGGGGTAATTCACTTGAAGCTAAAAGTATTGCCTATTGCTTTAACTGCCGTCATTTCAGCCGTTGTGTTGTTTGGAGGTTGGTTTGTATATCGTCAGGTGGCCGTGCAGAATCCGATTGAAAAGATGGTTACCCAGTACGATGGAGTCAATGACGTTCAATTAACTATTAACCGCAATGACGTACAATTGAAACTGGATCTGCAACCTGATGTTGATTTGGGCAGACTGGTACAATATATTCACAAAGAAGGACAGACGGTGATTGGTTCACGCTCGTTAAAGCTGGATGTTGTGGATCATTCCAACGAGGCGCTTGAGAACTGGTGGGGTGATGCCATGTTTACCGTAGCCCAGGCGATGGAGAACAAGCAGTACACCGAAATTACACCAACGTTGTCGAAGATGGCGACGAACGGGATTAAAGTGAATACAGCTATGGATGACAACAATGTATATGTCAGTCTCAGTGACGGAGATGCTAGCAAGTTTATAATTCTGCCGCGTGTGCCCGGTCAGATAGGAGTGTGGCCTAATGCCTAAATGGACAAAAGAAGTTGCCATCGGATTTTTTCCTGTGTTGATTATTTTCCTTGCGTTTACTGGTGTTAATATTGTTCCGATTCTTATTGCGGCGGCGGTTGTCGGTGGTCTGCTGTTCATGATGCAAATGCGTGGCGGGATTACAGTAGGCGCTGCACAGGAACGTAAACGTAAGAAAAAAGGACCTTCCAAGCTTACTTTTGAAGAAATTGGCGGACAGGACAGTGCCAAGCAGGAATTGCGTGAAGCGCTTGACTTTCTGATCAAACATGAAGAAATCCGGAAGTTCGGGATTCGCCCGTTAAAAGGGATCTTGCTGACGGGCCCTCCAGGGACAGGGAAAACGTTGATGGCGAAGGCTGCTGCACATTACACCGATTCTATTTTTGTAGCAGCATCGGGTAGTGAATTCGTGGAAATGTATGTTGGTGTGGGTGCCAGCAGAATTCGGGATTTGTTCAAGGACGCGAGAACCCGTGCCACCAAGGAAAATAAGGAAAACGCTATTATCTTTATCGATGAAATCGATGTCATCGGGGGGAAACGTGAGGGTGGTCAACAGCGTGAATATGATCAGACTCTGAATCAGCTCCTGACGGAAATGGATGGAATCTATTCTTCCGATACGCCAAGAATTCTGGTTATCGCTGCAACGAACCGTAAAGAGATGCTGGATAGCGCCCTAACGCGACCGGGACGTTTTGACCGTCACATTCAAGTGGACTTGCCTGACAAAAAGGGCAGAAAGCATATTCTGGAACTGCATGCGGTGAACAAACCTCTGTTGAAGGAAGTTAATCTGGAGAAAACAGCGGAAGAATCATATGGTTTCTCTGGTGCACAACTCGAAAGTGTGATGAACGAAGCGGCAATATACGCCATGCGGGATGGGCTGTTGAACATCGAACAGCGGCACTTGTCTCTGGCTATTGATAAAGTCATGATGGGTGAAAAGACAGACCGTGAGTCCAGTGTGGAAGAGAAGAAAAGGGTCGCTATTCATGAGTTGGGACATGCCATTATGGCTGAACTTGTTCGTCCAGGCAGTGTTAGTCAGGTGGCACTCAGTCCGCGTGGTCAGGCGCTGGGATATGTCCGTCATAACCCGCAACAGGAACAGTTCCTATATACGAAGCGCTTCCTGGAAGAGCAGATCATGATTGCACTCGGAGGAGCAGCTGCGGAGGAAATGTACTACGGTGGTCGTTCCACAGGTTCACGCAATGACTTCGATCAGGCAACCAATGTTGTGCAGACGATGATGGCTTCCGGATTGACTTCACTTGGGATTGTGAACATGGATATGGTGACAACCGAGGAACTGATGAGAGAGAATAAATTAATTCTGCAAGAACTGATGGAACAGACGAAGCGGTTGCTTGAAGAACAACGGACAATTTTCGACAATTCACTCGACATCTTGATTCGTGAGGAAGTTTTGTCTGGCGAACAATTTCGTTGTCAATTTCGTGACAGTGCCCTTCTACCAGCATAATTTATTTATGCTGGTTATTTTTTTTTACATTTCACTCGTGCTAAGATATTATTATATGTTGGGTCGAAATTTGTAATTTTCGGCGAACAGGGTACAATAGAGAAATAGAGAACCGAAAGGATGGAGCAGAACCATGTTTTTCAAAAAAATAGGAGTTGTCGGCGGCGGTACGATGGGACAAGGTATTTCCCAGATGCTCGCAGCCAAAGGACTTGATGTGCTTCTCGTGGAGCATACAACACAAAAGCTGGATCATGCATATGACATGATCGAAACCAATCTGGATAAACAACTGGAGAAATGGGCGATTACAAAAGCGGAGAAGAAATTGATTCTTTCCCGCATTACCAAGGTAGCTCATTTAGCTGAACTTGGAACTTGCGACATGGTCATTGAGACAATTTCAGAGGATCTGGATGCGAAAAAAGCAGTATTCAGCCAACTGGACCAAGTTTGTCCAAGCAATGTCATTCTGGCAAGTAATACATCCACGCTGAGTTTGACCGAGCTTGCAAGCTCGACCAAATATCCAGAGCGTGTTATTGGCATGCACTTTATTCACCCGGTATCCCGGGTTGATCTTGTAGAGATTATTCGTGGACTGAAAACTTCGGATACAACATTCGAAGAGACCAGACGTTTTGTTGAAGAAGTAGCGGACAAAAAAGGAGTCATGATTTATGAATCCCCTGGATTCGTAACTTCCCGTCTGATCTGCCTGCTGATTAACGAAGCGTTGCATGTATTGCAAGAAGGTGTTGCATCTGCTGAAGATATCGATGATGCAATGCGTATCGGATACAACTTCCAACATGGACCACTCGAAATGGCTGACCGTTTCGGATTGGATTCTGTTGAAGCTGCACTCGAAAGAATGTTCCGTGAATTCGGAGAATTGAAATATCGTCCTTCTACAGTCCTGAAGAAAATGGTGCGTGCAGGACACCTGGGTGCCAAAACAGGCGAAGGATTCTTCAAGTACGACAAGGATGGTGACCGACTGTGAAAGTACTCGTAATTAATGCGGGGAGTTCCTCGCTCAAATATCAACTGTATAATATGACTGACGAATCTGTACTGGCTAAAGGTTTGGTAGAACGGATCGGAATGGATTCCTCCATCCTGACACACAAACCGACAGGCCGTGAGGATGTTACAGAAGTTAGTGAGATTCTGGAGCATACAACAGCGATCCGTAAAGTCATTGATATTTTGACTCACAAAGAAAATGGTGTACTGGATTCTGTAAGTGAAATTCAAGCTGTTGGACACCGTGTTGTTCACGGTGGTGAAGCATTTAAAGAATCTGCATTGGTAGATGATGCTGCCAAAGCTGAAATTCGTCGTTTGTTCGACTTGGCTCCACTTCATAACCCTGCAGCAATGATGGGTATTCGTGCGGCTGAATTAAATATGCCTGGTGTGCCACAAGTTATGGTCTTCGATACAGCGTTCCATCAGACGATGCCTGAAAAAGCTTACCTGTATGCTATTCCGCGTGTACTTTACAAAAAATATAAAGTACGTCGCTACGGCGCACATGGTACTTCCCATGATTTCGTAAGCAAGGCAGCTGCTGAATATCTGGATCGTCCAGTGGAAGATCTGAAAATTATCACTTGTCACGTCGGTAACGGCGGTAGTGTAACAGCAGTTAAAGGTGGCGTATCCGTTGATACTTCGATGGGTATGACTCCGCTTGAAGGATTGATGATGGGAACGCGTTCTGGTGACCTTGACCCAGCCATCGTACCTTATGTAATGAACAAGGAAGAACTGAGCGTAAGTGAAGTGAACTCCATGTTGAACAAACACAGTGGATTGCTTGCGATCTCCGGAATCAGCAGTGACATGCGTGAGATTACGGAAGGTATGGAGAATGGCGATGCCAACTCCACGCTTGCTTTTGAAATGTACGAATACCGTCTGCGTAAATACATCGGCTCATATGCAGCTGCAATGAACGGTGTAGACGTGATCGTCTTTACGGCTGGTGTAGGTGAGAACTCCGTTGTACTTCGCCAAAAAGTATGTGAGCAACTCACTTATCTGGGTGTTGAACTGGATGAAGCGTTGAATGCCATTCGTTCTGGCGAACCACGCCGGATTACAACAGCGAACTCCAAAGTGGAAGTTCTCGTTGTGCCAACAAACGAAGAATTGGTCATTGCACGTGATACACACCGAATCGTATTGAATTCTCAGTAATCTAACTGTAAAGTAAATATAGAATGACAAGGAAGTGCAGGGGACAGGCATAAGCCTGCCCGCTGCATTTTCAAATTCAGGAACCAAGGGGAGATATGGGCATGAATACGAATTGTGTAATTCGTAATGTGAACGAGCATGTAGGCGAAACCGTAACAATCGGTGCCTGGATTAACAACAAACGTTCCAGCGGTAAAATTCAGTTTTTGCAGCTGCGTGATGGAACCGGATATATCCAAGGGGTTGTTGTAAAAAGTGAAGTTAGTGAAGAGATCTGGAACAATGCCAAGAGCCTGACCCAAGAAAGCTCTTTGTATGTTACAGGTATTATTCGTGAAGAACCTCGCAGTGCGTCCGGTTACGAGATGACTGTTACAGGGGTTGAGATTATTCACCTGACTGAAAACTATCCAATTACGCCTAAAGAGCATGGTGTTGATTTCTTGATGGATCATCGTCATCTGTGGCTTCGTTCCACGAAGCAGCGTGCTGTTATGGTGATTCGTGCAGAGATTATTCGCGCTGTTCAGCAGTTCTTTGATGGTAACGGATTCACACAAGTTGATCCTCCGATTTTGACACCATCGTCTGCGGAAGGAACAACGAACCTGTTCCACATCAAATACTTTGATGAAGATGCTTATCTGACACAAAGTGGTCAATTGTATATGGAAGCTGCAGCTATGGCGCTGGGCAAGGTATATTCCTTTGGTCCAACATTCCGCGCAGAGAAGTCCAAAACACGTCGTCACTTGATTGAGTTCTGGATGATTGAGCCGGAAATGGCATTTGTAGATCACGAGGAAAGTCTGCGTGTACAAGAGAAATTTATCGCTCATGTCGTTCAATCCGTGGTGAAAAACTGCCGTGCAGAACTGGAATCTATCGGTCGTGACGTATCCAAACTCGAAGGCATCGTAGCGCCATTCCCGCGTATTACGTATGATGAAGCTATTGAATTCCTGCATGGACAAGGCTTTGATATTCCTTGGGGAGAGGACTTTGGTGCACCGCACGAAACAGCAATTGCTGAGAAGTATAATACACCGGTCTTTATCACACATTACCCTGCTGGAATCAAGGCTTTCTATATGAAACCAGATCCAAATCGTCCTGAAGTTGTTCTCTGTGCGGATATGATTGCACCAGAAGGCTACGGAGAGATTATTGGCGGTTCGCAGCGTATCGATGATCCGGAATTGATGCAACAACGTTTTGAGGAGCACAATCTCTCGGATGAAGCTTACCAATGGTATCTGGATTTGCGAAAATACGGATCGGTTCCTCACTCCGGTTTCGGTCTGGGATTGGAGCGGACGGTAGCATGGATCTGTGGATTGGATCATGTACGTGAAACAATCGCATTCCCACGTATGCTCTATCGTCTGTACCCTTAATGTTTAACCGAGGAGCGTCTATGGAAGACACTACATCCAAAGCTTGGTTGGATGGAGCAGCTTATGGCATGACTTCGGGTACAGCCCATCTGCCGTATGCCTTGTTACGTTATTATCACCAGCTTGGCCTATCAGATGCAGAAGTTCTTCTTCTGATTCAACTGCTAGGGTTCCGTCAGGCAGAGTTCAATGAGTTTCCCACGCTTGAAGAGCTTGCGGCGCGCATGGGACTTGCACCTGAAGGCATTGCCAGAATGTTGCAACGTCTAATGAGGGATGGGTATATTGCTATTGACGAGCACCGTGACGAAGAACGGGACATCCAGTACGAGCGATATGATTTACATGGATTATATGCCAAGCTTGCAGCATGTACTGCTGAAGAAGTAGCCGCATTCCGTGCGGAGCAGCAGCGCAGCAATACAGCACGTCAAGATTCGAACAGTGTTCAAAAAGAAGAGGAAGAACGGAACATGTTCTCCATTTTCGAAAAAGAATTCGGACGTCCGCTCTCGCCAATGGAGTGTGAGACGATATCCGGCTGGTTGGATCAGGACCGTTATCAAGAGGAATTGATTCTCATGGCTCTGAAGGAAGCGGTGTTTGCAGGCAAAGTACATTTTCGGTATATCGATCGAATCCTGCTTGAGTGGAGTCGCAATCGTGTCAAGACCGTTCAAGACGCGAAGGCGTACACACAGCGGTTTCGTAATGGTGGACGTTAATTCCAGCGTAGACAGGGACAAGAAACAGGCCAGAAGTCATTCTGTGCCTGTTTTTTTTGGATTAAAGATTGGATGAGTGATCAGCAACATCAACCTTTCAGGCAATGATTTCATTTTGTTTTACAAAAATTTGATGGATCACGCAGGGGTTAACACACAAGCTGTCGTCTATAGTATTGGAGAGGAGGGGAGAGTTATTGATGAAGCGCGCGTAATCGAACAAATCCGTCAAGGAGATACATCCCAGATGCGTACTCTGATTGATAAGTATAGCCAGCATGTATACCATGTGGCCTATTCCGTACTCAGGAACGATCAGGAAGCACAGGATGCAGCTCAGGAGGCGTTCATACAGATGTATAAGTCTCTCCCCGACTACCGTTCTGAAGGTTTCAAAACGTGGTTAACCCGAATTGCCTTTCACAAAGCGATTGATGCCAAACGCAAGCTGGGCAGACGAGCTGCTGAGGATCCGGGTGGAGAAGAAAAAATAATCAATATGCCCGGACGGGATGAAGACGTTCTTACCCGTCTCGTTCGTGAAGAACGTCAGGATAAACTTCGCGAACGAATTAATCAGTTGCCTGCTCAGCATCGTGACATTATCACTGCGTATTATCTAAGCGAAAAAAATTATGAGCAGATTGCCAGTGATGCACAGGTGGCTGTGAAGACCGTGGAATCCCGCTTGTATCGTGCCCGGCAGTGGATTCGAAAACATTGGAAGGAGGATGAATGGCGTGAGTAAACAGGAGAAGTATACCGCTGCGCAATGGACTGATTATATTGAAGGCCATATGAGTGAAACTCAAGCGAACCAAATGGAACAGCTTCTGCTGGAAGATCCGGATGCGATGGACATATATTTGGAAGCGCTCGGTATCCATGGGGAACTGCCTCCGTTGTCTGACCCGGCAGGGTTTGCGGATTCAGTCATGCATCGGATTGAAGACATTCAATCCTCTAAGTCTCAACGTAAATCCCGCGCTGGACGAAACCGGCGCTGGCTTGAACATAAAGTGTTTCATTATGCGGTAGCAGCCTGTCTGACATTGATCTTCCTCTCATCTGGACTTTTTGACAAGGTAGCCCCTTATCACAAGTTCCAGGATGGCGACCACAGAGGGTCTTTCACCGAGAAATGGACGGAGACAGCCACTTCATGGCTGGATAACCTCAAGCCTAAACCATAAATGGTTTCGCATTGCCTGAAAAGAAAGGATGACGACTGTGCACTCAGATCGTAACAAATTACTCGCATTTCTATTAAACCTGATACCCGGTCTTGGTTTCATGTATTGGGGACGGGCTGCAAGAGCCGTGATTTATCCATTGCTTTTCTTCGGAACAGCTGTTGGTTCATTCATGTTAGCCATGGTCACTAATGAACAAGATTTATTGATTTTCGGTGCACTTTTTGCTGCTTTCTTCTGGGGGATCAGCATGCTGGATATGGTTATTGTTCTGCTCCGTACACCTTCTGCCCGAGAAGCACATTATAGGGGATACGGTGCGGCTTATGGAGCGCCTCCACACCAAGGGGCAGCCTACCAGGGAGCATACATGGGTCAGCAAGGGCCTATGGAGCAGATGAATGAAGATGAGCTGCATCAACATCCAGGTGGTGAATATGGCCATCCTGAGGGGCCCTATGGTCAACCCATGTACCAAAAAGGCAGTGAGGGTGAACGATTCTTCACTATTTTGCTCTCATTTGTTCCAGGATTGGGACATCTTCATCTGGGATTGTTGCATCGCGGGTTGTCCTTCCTGATGGCGTTCTTTGGTTCATTTGCCATGATGGTTTTTGTAGCTTCGATCACCAATGAATCGGTATTTTTGATGTTCCTACTCATACTGCCTGTAATATGGGTATACTGCATGTTTGACGCGGTACAGCATGTCCACCGTAAGCAGGCTGGTGAGATATTGCAGGATCGGACATTATTCGAAGAATTGGAGATGGGCAGAGTAGCCGGACGACGTAGCAAAGTGCTTGCAACGCTGCTATCTGCTTTTCCAGGTGCAGGTCATCTATATCTTGGATTGCAGAAAAGAGGCATGCAATTGATGTTCCTGTTCCTGGGCAGCATCTATGTTCTGGACCTGCTTCATTTATCGGTGTTTCTGTTCATGATTCCGTTGATCTGGTTCTACAGCTTCTTTGACGGGCTACAGTGCTCCAGTCGCTATGGACGCGAGCCTTTGGTTGATCAACCGATCTTCAAGGACTGGGCCCGCCATCAGCGTCTGATTGGATTCGGGATTGCCGCGCTGGGTCTATATTACCTGGCGATCCGTCTTGTCATTCCTCAGCTGAATGAACTCTTCCCTAATGCATTTATGACGTATGAGATACGTTCCTATTTAAATACCGTCATCGTATCCTTGCTGCTCATTTTTGGCGGTTTGAAACTGCTGTTTGGCAAGCAACGGGGGACGGGTATCCAAAGTGGTACTCATCGAAATGATGAGGGAGCAGACAGTCTCTTTTTATTCAAGGATCGGGATGATCGACTGTAGAGTGACCTAAAGATTATTTACACTGACACTACGATGACAGAGCAACCTTTCAATCGCTGTTATCCCACAACAAAAACACGCCAAGGGCTATGTATATCAGCCTCTGGCGTGTTTTTGGTTGTGCAGCTTTGATTTCGAATAAATGATTGCTATTTCGTAGCGCCCTTCAGCAGAAGTTGACGGTACATCACTTCGAACAGGAATTCGAACGCTTCCAGATGACGTTTCGCTTCAAAAGCATCTTTACCCCACGCATATATGCCGTGGTTCCGAAGTAAGATCCCTGGTACGTTGGCATCAAGTACACCTGGCACCAATTCAGCGATAGATGGAATATCTGCAAAGTTAGGAAGGACAGGTACACGAATCTCCGTATTTTCTTCCCAGATGTTGAAAGCCTTGATCAATTCAATACCTTGAATCGGTACGTGTCCATCTGCTCCAAAAAATTCGCTAATCAGGTTGTTAAACACGGTATGCACGTGGAATACAGCACCACAACCGGTCAAACGATAGATTTCACAGTGAATCAACGTTTCGGCACTTGGTTTCAACGTTGTTGTCTCAATCGCTTTGCCGTGTTTGTCCACAAAAAGGAAGTCTTCCGGTGTGCGAAGAGATTTGTCTTTGCCTGAGGCGGTAACCGCAAAATAAAATTGCTCCGGATCAAAGTCTCCTACACGCATCGACAGATTGCCACTTGTTCCAGGGAACCAGTTACGACCGGCAAACAACGCTTTAATATCAGCCAGTTCTTCCAGGACCTGACGTTTGTGTTCCAATGTAATCTTTTCAAAGCCCATCGTTTACAGCACTCCTTGTGTTTGCTTCTGTTTCATATCTTCGATGATATCGTAAAAGGTAACGAATGGCACATGGTCCACACCAAGTTCAATACATTTATCCGTCAAAATGGAGCGGGAGTAGACGAGATCGGCAATCTTTGCACCCTCAAAATCTGTCAGGCTGTCTCCAATAAGAATTCGATTATATTGACCTTCCGGGAAGGTACGAATCACTGTTGTTTTGCACATGCCGCAGCCATTCTCACAAGGAGGTTGACAGGGATTCGGCCATTCAATCTTAATGGTTTCACCCGAGAAGTCAGCTCCGTTGCAATAGACATGATCCTGCGGGATATGAAATGGTGCGAGTAACGGTTCAATGAAAAAGTCCATGCCACCACTGGTCACATTGAATTCGATCCCTTCGCTGCGAACGTAGTCAAGAAACTCGCTGAATCCTTCACGGATCCCCGCTTGTCCAAGCACGAATTCCACAATTTCTTCTTTCTGCGACGCAGGCAGAAGAGCAAACATAGCTCCAACACCTTCACGCAACGAGATGTTCTGCTCAATCGTATCTTTCATAATCGCTTCAATGCCCTCAGGCTTGAAATGTTTCATGATCGCTACGATGTTGTCCGAGAGGGTAATCGTACCATCAAAGTCACAGAAAATGACTGTTTTTTTATCACTTCTCATCGTTCGCCACCCCACAGGTCCAATGCGCTTTTCAGCTCAGGATGCTCGGTTGCATATTGCGCGAGTGGAATGGAACGCTGGGCTGCCTCAATCGCTTGCAGGAATGCACGTCCGCCTGCCTCAGTGCCCATCGGATGCCCATGTATACCGCCACCAGCATTAACGATGACATCTGTGCCAAAGTCGCGCAAAATAAGCGGTACAAGGCCTGGGTGTATACCGGCTGAAGGCACTGGCATACTGGTTCGTACTGGCAGATCAGCTGTCAGTAATTGCTCCGTGATCGCCATGTTTTCTTCCTTCGGCATCGTAACCGAACCATAAGGAGAAGGGAAGAGCACCAGATCGGCACCCGCAAGACGCATCAGCTGGCCAAGTACAACCGAAGCCGAGATGCCGTAATGGGGTGAAGGATACAGTGCACCTGCAAGAGCAGGGTGAGCCATAATCGGCACATTGATATCAGGATCACTGCTGAGTTCATGCAGGACATCATATCCGTATGACAATACGTTGAACAATAATGCATTTGCTCCAGCGCCAATGGCACGTTCAGCTTGTTGCTTCAGACGAGATGTAGGTCCTGTAAGATTGGTTGCATACAGAAGTTTCTTGCCGGTCTCCTTGCGTGCCTGTTCGGCAGCTTTCATGCAGACCTCGACTCTTTTTTCGATGGGTGTCAATTTATTCTCGAACAGAATTTCATCGTCCTTGATCAGATCAACGCCACCAAGAGCCTGACGAATAAATTGTTCACGCAGTTCGTCTGCATTTAGCCCAATAACTGACTTAAAGATACTCATTAACAGTGGACGATCATGCACACCAAGCAGATCACGAACACCATTCAGTCCAAACTTGGGTCCAGGGAATGCACTGAGGAAGCCATCCGAGAAACCAAGCTTTGTTAGTTTGATCCGGCCATCCATTGAGATTTTGCCAAAGACCGTCACGAGCAGGGCAGGGATATCACGGCTGAAGTTAACATCAGGATATCCAATGGTAATATCAGCGTAACGCTCACCCGCAGCCATTCCTTCAGCTTCATGGACTTCTACGCTGATGACTTCGCCCAGATGTTTCTGCATCGCTTCACGCTGGGCTTGTGGCAACTCCGTCCAGCTACCCACGGTCATGCCAATCGCGATGGACTGAGCTTTCTTGCGAAAGTCTGCATGATCATCATGCAGCCGATATGTGGCTGTACACATGTTATTCATTTTAAATCCCCTTCCAAAGCAGCTCCCATCTCCCGTGAGCGCTCTGCACAGCGGTTGACGGCTGCGATTACATTTTCAAAGAAATCTCCTTCGTCCAGCGTTTTCAGTGCTGCCTGGGTTGCCCCTCCCGGGGATGTCACATCACTACGAAGCTTCATCGGTTCCAAACCGGTTTGTTGTACCATTCGTGATGCGCCCAGCACCGTCTGAACAGTGAGATCACGAGATTGCTGGCTGGATAAACCACCACGAATACCTGCGGCAATCATAGCCTCCATTAAATAGTATACATAAGCAGGGCCGCTTCCGGAAATCCCTGTGAGCACTTCGAGTTTATCTTCAGGCACGATGGTCACGATACCAACCGCTTCAAACATGGTCATTACCGTACTGCGCTGATCATCCGTAATCTCCGCAGAGAAGGCAAGACCGGTTGCGCCAAGTCCGATGGTACTGGATGTGTTCGGCATGGTTCTGGCGATCGGTTGTTTACGACCGAGCAAGGAATGCATCGTGCGGATTGATAATCCGGCAATGACAGATACGATCAGTTGATCAGGTGATAACAGCGGACCCAGTTCGCGCAGTGCTGCGGCAGCATCTTTGGGTTTCATACAGAGTACAATGACTGGAGTGGAGGCAAGATGATCCAGAGATTGTGAAGCCGTTCCGGTATGTACTGCATAACGGGTGCTGAGCTCCTCCTGACGTTTCTGGTTGCTGCGGTTCAGCATCGTAATATCCTGAGGACGAACGACTAGGCGGGAGATCAGTCCGCGCACGATGGCTTCAGCCATCGCGCCTGCTCCGTGGAAAGTAATCTTCTGTTGTAGTAACGTCTGTTGCTCTTGACTCATATTTATCGTTCCTCCTATATAACTGGTGCTGGGATATTATTGACGAATCTGTCCATTGCCTGTAATCCGATATTTGGTTGATGTCAGTGCTGGTAGTCCCATCGGTCCACGAGCATGCAGTTTCTGAGTACTGATTCCGATTTCGGCTCCATAGCCAAATTCAAATCCGTCGGTGAAACGTGTGGACGCATTGTGATAGACGGCTGCTGCATCCACATCATGCATGAAGCGCTCTGCATGGGCTGTATCCCGGGTTACGATACACTCGGAATGTTTGGTTCCATAATGTGCGATGTGCTGCATCGCTTCGTCAAGGTTCTCGACCACCCGGATATTTAAAATGTAGTCGTTGTACTCGGTCGCATAGTCTTCCTCGGTTGCCTCAAGGGCAGAAGGAACAAGACGGCGCACCGTGTCGCAACCTTTCAAGACCACACTGGCCTCACGGAATTGCTCGGCAAGAGCAGGCAGATGCTCTTCCGCGTATGCGGCATGCAGCAGCAACGTTTCCATGGAGTTACATACGGATGGACGTTGTGCCTTGGCATTGATGGCAATTTCGGATGCCATAACTGGATCGGCTGATTCATCCACATAGGTATGGCAGATGCCAGCCCCGGTTTCGATGACAGGTACCGTTGCGTTGGCAACCACATTACGAATGAGGGAAGCTCCTCCGCGTGGAATGATAACGTCCAGCAGCCCGTTCAACTTGAGCATCTCATCTACGGAAGCACGATCTGCATCTTCAACCAGTTGCAAAGCATCAGCAGGCATGTCTGTCGTTGTGAGTGCCTGATGCAGCACCTCCACAATTTTACGATTGGAAGACAGGGCAGAGGAGCCGCCGCGCAGAAGCACCGCATTACCTGTTTTGAGACATAATCCGGCTGCATCCACGGTTACATTAGGTCGAGCTTCGTAGATGATACCGATCAGACCAATCGGCACTCTAAGTTTTTCAACATGCAATCCGTTAGGACGGGTAAATGTCTCCAATACTTCACCGACTGGATCAGGGAGATCCGCAATCTGACGTAATCCTTCAGCAATGCCAACAATGCGCTCTTTATTGAGGGCGAGTCGATCCAGCATGGATTCCGGCGTACCTTGTTCTCTGCCGCGTGCCAGATCTTCGGCGTTTGCCGTAATGATGGAATCTGTCTCCTTAATCAAAGCATTTGCCATGACACGCAGGGCTGTATTTTTCTGTTCTGTATTCAATCGGTTCAGCTGTGGAACCGCGGCTTGGGCCTTGATGGCTTTTTCTCTGACTTCACTCATCTTAATTCCTCCTCATATATATAAAGTTAAAATTTTAACCACTATATAGCTTCATAGTTATTTTAACGTAATCCATTCGTCTCTATGAATAACTTCAAGTCTGTGGATGCTA
This sequence comes from Paenibacillus sp. AGC31, assembly GCF_057334655.1. NCBI lineage: Bacteria > Bacillati > Bacillota > Bacilli > Caryophanales > Paenibacillaceae > Paenibacillus > Paenibacillus sp. AGC31. The sequence continues at coordinate 28,546 of NZ_JBHFJH010000003.1, read as the reverse complement.
GAAAGTTGTTTCATCACTTCGCCACTGGGAAGTCCGGCAATAAGTCGAAGCTGGTCATCATCATAATTGACGATACCGCGACCGAGCAAGGTTTCATCCAAGCCAATCACCTCTACGACGTCTCCTGCATGGAATGTTCCCAGTACTCGCTTGACCCCTACAGGTAGAAGACTATGGCCCCCATGGACAAGTGCTTCTTCAGCACCATCATCCACAACGACGGTTCCCAGCGGTGTAGACATGAAGCCGAGCCACTGCTTTTTACGAGATAACGAAGCGAGTCGTGTCTCAAAGTAAGTTCCTTTGCCCGTGCCATCAACCGCCTTCTGCATATCTCCGGGTTCTTTCACACTTCCCACGAATACAGGTACGCCTCCACGTGTAGCAACCTTGGCTGCATCGACTTTGGATCGCATTCCGCCTGTACCAACCGTTGATCCTGAACCGCCGGCAAAAGCGTAGATCTCAGCCGTTATCTCGGGGATACGGTCGTAACGAACGGCAGAAGGATCTTTACGCGGATCTGCGGTATACAGTCCGTTGGTATCGGTAAGAATGATCAGATGCTGTGCCTTCACCAGGTTCGCAACCAATGCGGACAACAGATCGTTATCACCAAACTTCAATTCATCCACCGATACCGTATCATTCTCATTGAAAATTGGAATCACTCGCTGTTTGAGCAGCTCTTCTACGGTCATGCCTGCATTACCCATGCGTTTACGACTGTGAAAGTCTGTACGAGTTAACAGAATTTGCGCCGTAGTAACGCGGTGCGCTGCAAAAGCCTGTTGATATGCCTGCATCAGTAATGCCTGCCCAACGGCCGCTGCGGCTTGTTTCTCATGTAGTAGTTTGGGGCGCTGAGGATAACCGATCTCCCGGAATCCGGCCGCTACCGCTCCAGAGGTGACCAAAAGCACTTCATGGCCCTGATCAGCCAATGCTGCAATTTCTCCGGCAAAAAAAGTGATCGAACTGCGATCCAGACCGCCTTCTTCCGTTGTAAGCGAGCTGCTTCCAATCTTAACTACAATACGTGAAGTCATGGTTTCACTTCCTTAAACATGATTAATAAGTGCTTCTGGAGCAGGCTTTTGCGGGTACAAAAAAAACTCCCGCCCTTTAGTTAAAAAGGACGAAAGTTCGTTACTTCCGCGGTACCACCTTTATTGATGATTAAATCATCCGGCTTCATGCCCTGTAACAGAAGGCACTGTCCTGTACGTAACAGGCCGCTCAGGGGTAGGTTTCAGAGAAGAGTCACGGTAAATTCTTTCAGCAGGGTGGAATTTACTCTCTGGGCGCGACTGATATTCTCTTACTGGTCCCGTCATCACGTTTCGTTCAATATTTCTTATAACATACCATGGAAACTTGGCATATGCAAAGGGGTTATGGTCCTGTAAATTACTTGAATAAATTCAGCTTGCCAATCCGCTCCACAGCTTCGCGTAATCGGTTTTCATCACTTAGCAGTCCTGCGCGCACATAGCCTTCACCATGCGAACCAAAACCAATACCTGGGGCTACGGCCACCTTGGCTTCTCGCAGTAACAAGTCTGCAAATGAAGCGGAGGTATAACCGGCAGGTACAGGCAACCAACTGAAGAATGAACCTGCTGGTTTCGAAGCTTGCCAGCCAATGGAGGATAGAGCGTCATAAAACGCATTGCGACGGGATTCGTAACGTGAAACCAGCGAGGCAACACATTCCTGGGAGCCAGTCAGTGCTTCTGTTGCCGCAGCTTGAATCCCACCGAAAAGACTGACATAGATATGATCCTGAAGCAGATTGATTTTAGAGACAATCTCTGCGTTACCGAGTGCGAATCCAACACGCCATCCAGCCATATTGTATGTTTTGGATAACGTATAGAATTCAATGCCCACTTCTTTGGCACCAGGGGCTTGCAGGAAACTTACTGGACGATGTCCGTCGAATCCAATTGCACCGTAAGCAAAGTCGCTGGCTACTACGATTTGATTTTGAATGGCGTATTCTACCGTATCTTCGTAGAACGAAAGGGGCGCCGTTGCTGACGTTGGGTTGTTGGGGTAGTTCAGGAACATCAGCTTGGCCTTCTCCCGATCTTCCGCAGTAACGGCTTCGTAATCAGGCAGGAATGCATTGGACTCCAGTAAAGGCATAAATGACATGTTTGCTTTGGCAAGTGCAACACCAGACCAGTAATCCGGGTAACCCGGATCTGGAACGAGAACGGTGTCGCCGGGGTTAAGCAGGACCTGGGGTAACTGAACTAGACCTGTTTTGCCTCCGAACAGAATCGCAACTTCAGTCTCGGGATCCAGATCAACGTTGTAATCTTCCTTATAACGTTTGGCGACAGCTTCTTTCAGGAAAGAGTACCCTCTAAAAGGGGAGTATTTGTGGTAGAGGGGATTTTCAGCCGACTCTTGCAGTGTTTTCACAATATGGGCTGGTGTCGGTGTGTCCGGGTTCCCCTGACCCAGATTAATCACGTCATGACCATTTGCGATTTCACGATTTACATTTTGAACAAGGGTAGCAAAAAATTGCGTTGGCAGCTGTGCCATCACATCAGAAGTCGGTATCGTAAAGGCTGAACGAGCAGTTATATGGTCTGAATGGGTCATTATATTCATCACTCCGGTTATTAAAAATGGCAAATAGTTCTCATTAATTTATCACGCCAATCCCGAGCTGTATAGAGGGAAATCCACTTGAATATGCAGTACACGGGAGCAAAGAGCGGAGTATTGTACAAAATTGAAAGTGCTCATTTCGTTTTGTCCATTGAGCTGAGAGAAGCCATGTTTTATGATAATATCCGATAATGATAATCAATATCATTAATTCCTTACACTACGCACATGATATAGGGGGAGAAATAGAAATGAAAAAGGGCATACGAAATACGGGAGTATTATTAACGATCACATGGTTATCCATTCTGCTACTGGCTTGTGGAAATCAGGCTGCAACACCTGCTGCTGGCGCTGATGATTCCAAAGCAGCCACAGAAACAACAGAGACCACGACTGCAGTGGAAGAAACGAATGAGGGCGAGACCCGGATATTCAAAGACTGGACTGGCCATGAAGTTGAGATTCCTGTAAATCCGAAGCGAGTTATCTATCATGGAGAAGTTACAGGGGATCTGCTCGCGCTTGGTGTTGTTCCTGTCGGCATACTTCGTCAAGAGGGAACCGTATTTGATGATCAGGTTGCTCAGGCAGAAGATGTAGGATTTCCGATCAGTGTGGAAAAGGCGTTAGACCTGAATCCCGATCTGATCATTTTCTCTAACAGTGATGAAGCTCAATATGATCAGATCGCAAAGGTTGCACCCACAGTTACATTTGATTCGTTTGGTTTAATAGAAGATCGCATGCGTATCCTTGGCGATTTGTTGAATAAGAAGCAAGAAGCGAAGGATTGGATTACGGCTCATCAAAAAGCGACGGAAGAGATGTGGACGCAACTTCATGAGAACGGATTAAAAGAAGGGGAGACCGCTTCGGTATTCACGATGTATCCGGGGAATCGCCTGTTTGTCATGGCGGGTGCAGGATTGCCACAGTTGTTATATGGAAAGGACGGGCTGAAGCCAACCGCGGAAATTCAGAACGTATTGGATGAAGAAATGGGGTTCGTAGAGATTTCGACTGAAAAATTATCTGAATTTGCCGGTGATCGAATATATATTCTCGATCCTGTGACCGATGATGCCAAGCAATCCACCAAGGAATTGCTGGATAGTTCGATCTGGAAGAACCTGCCTGCGGTGAAAGAAGGGAAGGTATATCGCTTTGATATCGCAAAAGCTTCGAGCGATGCTCTTTCCAGAGAGTGGCTGCTGAAAGAGTTGCCAAAACAGATGATCCAATAATTGTTGATGAGTTAGCAAGGCATGATGAACACTATTTGCGGAATGCAGTTTCCAAAAAAGTAAGAGGGGCCTTCAACATTTCGTTGAACGCTCTTTTTTGCTGAATAAAGTCATATCTGGATTATTAACAATCGCTCGCTTATAATCAGACCATACAGAATGATTGATAATTATTCTCATTTTAGAAAAACGAGGTGAACCGACATGCAGGCTTTGGATGCCGATGGGGGAGCGTTGTTCTTTTCAGCATTCATGTTTCGGCTGGATCATCTGGTACGTCGAATTGAACCACCTGAACAGGTGATGCTGGAAGTTGCTTGCGAGAAACATGCCTTCCTGATCTGTGAAGAAGGGGATGGGCGTTTATATATAGGACATGAACAGTTTCCGTTTACTACGGGATGTGTTTATCCACTTTCTTCGGGAGAGGGGTACCAGATTGAACATCGTAATAACTCGGAATTGAAATATATCATAATGGCTTTTGATGTTATTAATGTGTTGACGGGTGATCCCGAGCTCTTTACCCGACCTGTATTTGAGCACAGAAACCAATTGAATGGTTATCCCTATGCTCCGTTAAGTGGGTTGCTTGAGCAAATGTATGTCCTTCGGAATTATAAAACAGATGCCGAATACAGTCATTTGAATGCACAGTTCCAAAAATGGATGGAGGTGATCATTACCCGGTACACTTCTCCAAAGACGGAACAGAGTATTGAAGCAAGACTACACAGTACGATTCAGTATGTGGACGACCATTATGCTGAAGAAATCACTGTACAGAAACTGGCACGTCTTGCGGAGATCAGACCTGTACAATATACGACTCTTTTCAGACAACTCACGGGTCACAAGCCGCTCGATTATGTGAATCATGTTCGCATCAAACATGCCAAGGACTGGCTTCGCAAATCAGATGAACCACTTCGGGATATAGCGAGTCGCGTGGGGTTTAAGGATGAGTATTATTTCAGCAGGCGTTTTCGCCAAATGACTGGTTTGTCTCCTCGTCAATATGACAGATCGATTCAGCAGCAGACATTAGTACAAGATTGGTTGGGTCATGATGTGAATATTCCAGTAAATCCGGAGCGAATGATGTATTACGGAGATTCCGCTGGGGATCTGATGATACTGGGCATTCAGTTACTGGGAGATCAGACATATGACGCGGTCGCTCCAGTTAATGTGGAAGCCGCTGTTATCATGAAGCCGGATTTGATTATTTTTGATAGCAGCAATGAACAACAGTATGAACAACTTTCCCGGATTGCACCGACGCTTGCTTACAATTCACATGCCACGTTGGAAGAACGAATGCGCAGATTGGGCAGCTGGTTTGACAGACAACCGGAGGCTGAACATTGGCTAACCTCCTATGCGGAGCGTACTGAGCAGATGTGGGCGAAGATCCATACTGTGATTGAAGAGGGGGAAACGGCATCCGTATTTACATACCATCGGGGTGCACGATTATTTGTTATGGGCAATATCGGTCTGGCGCCTATATTATATCATCCAATGGGATTCAGGCCAGTTACCAAAGTGAAGGAAGCACTTGCGGCAGGCAGAGCCTATAAGGAAATTTCGGCTGAAGCGGTACGTCAGTATGCGGGAGATCATGTATTTGTTATGCTGCCTGAGGAAGTTGTGGCAAGACAGGCTACAGAGATGCTGATGAAAAGTCCCAGTTGGAAGGTTCTTCCGGCTGTGCGGAATGGACGGGTATACCCTGTGGAGGAGTCAACATGGAATGTGGGTGATGCGCTCACGAGTGATCGATTGTTGACCCTGCTGCCTGAGTTGTTATGTGGAAGTTCATAACAAAAACAGGCTTGCAGTCTTCAGGAGGATCAAGCTATGATAGCAGGTATTACGGTTCAGAGGAGTGCTTGTCATGACAGAAAAACAACAGGGAGAAATGCGTGTAGCCCTGATTCAGGGCGATATTCAACTCGGAGACCCTGAGGCCAATCATAAACATATGCAGATGTTGCTTGAGCGTGCGGTAGAACAATATCCGGATCTGGGGCTGGCTGTGTTACCTGAGATGTGGAATACGGGCTACGCTCTGACGCAAATTCATGAACTCGCTGACCCGGAAGGCCAGAAATCTCGGGAATGGCTGTCTGCATTTGCTCAAAAACATCAAATTTCCATCGTTGGCGGGTCAATCGCTGAGAAACGGGATGGTCAAATATACAATACAATGTATGCTTATAATCGTGAAGGAAAACAGGTAACACGATACGATAAATTACATTTGTTCCGTCTGATGGATGAGGAGAAATATTTACAGCCAGGTGCGGAACCTGAAATTTTTGAATTGCAGAACGGTCTTACAGCGGGGGCTTCGATCTGTTATGACATCCGCTTCCCGGAGCTTGCCCGCACCCTTGCTTTGAATGGTGCCAAGGCATTGATTGTACCCGCCGAATGGCCGAAACCTCGTCTGCACCACTGGCGTACGTTACTTACCGCACGAGCGATTGAGAATCAGATGTATGTGATCGCATGTAACCGTGTGGGTAAAGGGGGAGAGACTGAATTTTTCGGACATTCCCTCATCATTGATCCTTGGGGTGAGATTGTGGCTGAAGGTGGCGAAGGGGAAGAGATCGTGACCGGAATTATTCGTCCATCTCTGGTAGATGAGGTTCGCGGAAGGATTCCCGTATTTGAAGACCGTCGACCTGGCGTTTATTTTGGCGAAAAATAAAAAAAAGCGGCAAAAAATTTTCGTAGAAGTGTTTATTCTTCCAGGACGCGGGTAATGATAACTATCCCGTCACCAAGGAGGATGATCAATCAATGGACAACCATGTGAAAGATAAGCTCAGGAGACTGGAACAGGATAACACAAGGGAAGATCACTTAAGGGCATTCTTAGAGAATGGAGCAGGAGGGCTATCACCCCCTGATTCAACTGTTCAGGACGAAGGCCGTGTAATGAATCAGCAAAACAGGCTGACAAGCGATCGTAATTTGCGTAAATAAACCGCCAGACATGGAGTTTTCTTATGTACGTTTCTACGTTAACATTATAAATTAGCACTGTAGCTAAACAGCTTAACAAGCAACATTGTACTGTAATCAGTTACTGTGATTGCAATGTAAGAACTCTATCCTGCGGATGCGGGAAACGAGTATATGACAAAGGCTTGGCCCATAAGGGTCAAGCCTTTGTTTTGGTTCAGTACCATATGTCTCCATACCCATAGGAGCAATTCCTTAGTCTCCCTTTGACAGTTCGGCCACGGTTTGTTGAAACGTATGGATGAATGCTTCGGCTGCCTTCGACAGTACTCTTCCTTGACGATAAGCGACAACAAGTGTTCTGCTGGGAGTAGGCTCAGCAAGTGGCACATATACAGGTACGAATTCACTGCGCGGTGCACGGGCAATAAAGCGTGGAACCAGGGTAATGCCCATACCTGTGGCCACGAGCGACTGAACGGTTTCAATATTGGTGCTCTCAAACACAACTTGGGGATCAAAACCGGCCTGCTCACAGAGATCAAATGTAAGTTTGCGGAAGCCCTGTCCTTTTTTCAATACAACAAAGGGTTCATCCCGAAGCTCTTCAATTCGCACAGGAATCGGATGTTCCGGATCTGCCCTGCGTGCCAAAGGGTGATTCGGGGGAACAGCCAGATCAATCCGTTCCTCTCCAATGGTTACATAAGACAAGCTTGGCTCTTGTAAAGGAAGAGATAGCAGACTGAGATCTGCTTTGCCGCTTGCTGTCAATTTCTCAAGCGTAAGACCGGAGTCCTCCAATAAGGTGACCTCAATCTCGGGATAAGCTTGTTGGAACGCTGGAAGCACATGTGGGAGCAAGTGTGAGCCCGTGATCGGCATGCTGCCTACAACGACTTTACCTTTGCGAAGCTGGGAGATGTCTGACATTTCCTGACGCAATAGCTCCATGGCATCTACGATCTTTTGGGCTTGCTCGACAAACGTAACACCCGCATGGGTTAACTCCACGGTACTTGTATTACGCTGAAATAGCAGGACTCCCAATTCTTTTTCCAATTTGGATAATTGCTGGCTTAATGAAGGCTGGGCAATATGCAGCTTCTCTGCTGCCCGGGAGAAATTGCGTTCGGCCGCAATTTGAAGCGTATATTGAAGTTGTCTGAATTCCATCGTCATTGGTCAGTCCTTTCGTTATGCCACCATTATATCATTACAGGTGAAGAAATCATTAATTTCGCTTAACCGCTTGCACTCCATCAGAAGAGTTGATATACTGATTTTGAAAACGCTTAATAAGAATCACTTACCCGGGTAAAACAAAATCAACGTTTTCATGCGTGCCAGTTTCAAATGTTAGTACGGAACCATTTCAAATGTTCATATTCTTTTTCGTTTATATAATTGAATAACATTCATCCAACGATGGCGTGTTACTGTTCGGCAGGCAAGACCTAGATTGGGTGGGAAGAGTTTCTCTTTTCCTACCCTTTTTAGGTCTTTTTTTGTTCCCATCAAGAAAAAAATGGCGGAGGTGCACCATGAATCACAAACAATTAGCCCAATCGATTATGGAACTGGTCGGTGGCAATGATAATATCAACACGTTAATTCATTGCTCTACCAGGCTCAGACTTACCCTGAAGAATCCGGATATGGCGAAGACCCAAGAAATTAAGAGCCTTGATGGTGTTATTGGCGCAGTGAATAGCGGCGGGCAATATCAGGTTATTATCGGTAATGACGTCGCGTACGTCTACAATGAACTTGCCAAGATGATGGATACTCGGCAATCAAACGAAACTCAGGAGAAACAAAAAGCGGATTATAGCCCCAAAGGACTGTTTAATACTTTTGCCAGTGTCATTGCAGGCATTTTCCAACCTATTATCCCAGCCATTGCTGCCTCGGGTATGCTTAAGGCACTGTTGTTACTGGCGACCGTGACCGGCCTGATGTCCAAAGAGAGCCAGACATATACCGTTTTGAGTGTCATGTCTGATGCTGCCTTTTACTTTCTTCCGATTCTACTGGCTTATTCCAGTGCAAATAGATTTAAAACCAACCCCTTTGTTGCCGTTCTGTTTGGTGGAATCATGTTACACCCGAATATGATTGGTCTGCTTGGTGGTGAAGATCCGGTGTCCTTTATTGGCATACCTGTTGCATCCGTTCAATATGCGACATCCGTAGTACCCATTATTTTAACGGTCTGGTTCATGTCTTACATTGAAAAGTTCGCGGACAAGATCTCACCAGGGCCGGTCAAAATTTTCCTTAAACCTTTGATTGTTATTCTCATTGTTGCTCCAGTTGCCCTGATTGTACTTGGACCTCTGGGGATGTATCTCGGAACGGGAATGTCCAACCTGATCTACTGGATTCAGGATAAGATTGGATGGTTGACCGTTGTCATTATGGCTATACTGATGCCTCTGATTGTCATGTTCGGTATGCATAAAGTATTTTATCCCATTATTTTCGCAGCCTTGGCTTCACCTGGATATGAAACACTGGTGCTGGTTGCGATGCTGGCATCCAATATGGCGCAGGGAGCAGGCGCACTGGCGGTGTCATTCAAAACCAAAGACATCAAGCTGAAACAAGTCGCTTTGTCTGCAGGAATTTCAGGTGTATTCGGTATCACGGAACCTGCTCTGTACGGTGTACATTTAAGGCTCAAGAAAACGCTGTTTGCCTGCATGATCGGCGCCGGAGTCGCTGGGTTGTTCGCAGGTATTGTGAATCTCAAGGCATATGCTGCCGTGGGTCCGGGGATTGCATCTATGCCTATGTTTATCAGTGAAGATCATATGAATATTATCTATGCGATCATTACCATGCTGATCTCTGCCATTGTCGCGTTTGTCGCCGTATATGTCATTGGATTTCAGGATGTTGTTCCAACAGCAGTGTCGATGGATGGCAGTCCTACAAACCAAGCGAGAGGTGAATCTGAAATCCAGCCATCTACAGGGATCAAATCGAAAAAGATCGTTTTTGCTCCTTTGGAAGGTAAAGTTCTGCCATTAAGTGAGGTGAAGGACGAGGCATTCTCGCAAGAAGCCATGGGACAAGGTATGGCGATTCAGCCAAGTGTTGGCAAGGTGTTTGCACCGTTTGACGGTACCGTTGAGACGGTGTTCCGCACTAAACATTCCATCGGTCTGAGATCGGTAGAAGGGGTTGAACTTCTGATTCATGTCGGATTGGATACGGTGAAACTGAAAGGCCAGCATTTTGATGTAAAAGTGAACGAAGGAGAACAGATCTCTCATGGTCAGCTCCTGATCGAGTTTGATCTTGAAGCTATACAAGCCGCAGGTTATGACACGACGACCCCTGTAATTGTGACCAATTCCTCCGATTATCTGGAGGTACTGGGCAATGAATCTGCAGCGATGACGGGACCGGGAAAACCATTAATTACGGTGTTATAAACCGCTGAAATATGAATGAAAGGCAGGCAGCCTGATATGGAAGTCATAAAAATACTGAATTCGAGCATTGTTCTTGCCAGACGTGGTGAGGATGATAAGGAAATTATTGTGATGGGAAAGGGCATCGGCTACAGGAGCAAACCGGGAGATGTCGTGGGCGAGGATGAGATCGAGAAGATCTATGTCCTTGAAAATGAAACGATCTCTTCGGATCTCACCGCTCTGATGAAGGAAACGCCAAAAGAATATCTGATTCTGGCTGATGAAATCATCTCTCACGCCAAACATACATTGTCCCGCCATCTGAGTGATCATCTCTATGTCGCATTAACAGATCACCTGTATATGGCCATGAAGCGATTCAAGGACAATATGACGATCCAGAACCGAATGTTGTGGGAAGTGAAAAAGTTCTATCCGCAGGAGTTCAGTATCGGGTTGCATGGTCTGTCTCTCATTCAAAAACAGCTTGGACTCTCCCTGCCTGAGGAGGAAGCGGCGAATATTGCCTTTCATCTCGTTAATGCGCAGCAGAATGATGACAATATGAATCAGGTCATGATGATGACCAATACAGTTAAGGATGTACTCAATATTATCAAAATTCACTATCAAGTGGAGCTGGATACACATAGCATCAACTATTCACGCTTTTTGACCCATTTGCAGTTTTTTATTCAACGGCTTTTTGAGCATAAAACATTAAACACGCAGGATCATGAGCTCTTTGAGCAGATCGCGAATAAATACCCGCAGGAAGAAGCCTGCGTACTACTAATCAAGGATTATATTGAAGCCCGGTTTGAACATACGATCTCCAATGAAGAGATGATGTATTTGATTATTCATATCAATCGGGTCATGAGTCGCAATTGAGCAAGAATGAAAGAGTCACAGAGATAATCCAAGGAGGAATACACAATGACCAATACAACAAGAACATTTCCAGAAGATTTTCTATGGGGAGGAGCGATTGCTGCCAATCAGGCAGAAGGAGCGTGGAATGTGGATGGCAAAGGTCTGTCTACAGCCGACATTGCTATCTATCGAAAAGGTGTAGCCAAGAGTGAGTATAAAAAACATAATGCGATCAATGAAGAGCAGATCAAAACTGCGATGGAGTCTACCTCGGATAGAGAATACCCGAAACGCAGAGGCATTGATTTCTACCACCGTTACGAGGAGGATCTTGCCCTGTTTGGGGAGATGGGACTCAAAACGTTGCGACTATCCATAGCATGGACCCGAATTTTCCCTAATGGCAATGAAACTGAGCCGAATGAAGCCGGTTTGCAGTTCTATGACCGCGTTATTGATGGCATGCTGGAACAAGGGATTGAACCATTGATTACGTTGTCGCATTATGAGATGCCGATGTATCTGGTGAATCACTACGGTGGATGGACGGATCGGAAAGTCGTCGAGTATTTTGTTCACTTTTGCAAAACCGTGTTCAGCCGTTATAAGGACAAAGTGAAGTATTGGATTACATTTAATGAAATTGACAGCATTGTTCGTCATCCGTTTACGAGTGGTGGTATTGTTCCGGAGCGTTTCGAAAATGTGGAGCAGGCTGTATATCAGGGGTTACACCATCAATTTGTAGCGAGTGCGCTCGCAGTGAAATACTGTCATGAGATCATTCCCGGTTCCCAGATCGGATGTATGCTTACCAAACTGACAACATACGCTCATACATGTAATCCCGAAGACGTACTCGTTGCTTCCCGGGATAATCAATTCAATCTTATGTTTACGGATGTACAGGTACGTGGAGCGTATCCGTACTTTACAAAGAGATTTTTTGCCGAAAAAGGAATTAACCTGGATATGCTTGAGGGGGATGAAGAGATTCTGAAAGTGCACACTGTGGACTTTATCTCATTCAGTTATTATATGTCCCTGGTATCAAGTGTGGATGGCGACCGATTGGAGCAGGTGAGTGGCAATACAACTGGAGGGGTGAAGAACCCGTATCTGCAAACGAATGATTGGGGCTGGCAGATTGACCCGGTAGGTCTGCGCATCTCACTGAATGAACTGTATAGCCGTTATGAGGTGCCCTTGTTTATCGTTGAAAATGGGATTGGAGCGGTAGACACGATTGAAGCGGATGGCAGCATTCAGGATGATTATCGTATTGATTATTTCCGATCTCACATTGAACAGATGCATGAGGCGATTCTGGACGGTGTTGAACTGCTGGGCTATACCAGTTGGGGAGTGATTGATCTGATTAGTTATTCTTCTTCAGAGATGGAGAAACGATATGGTTTTATTTATGTAGATCAGGATAATGATGGCAATGGAACACTGGAGAGAAAACGCAAGAAGAGTTTCTATTGGTACAAAGATGTGATTGCGAATAACGGTTTGTAATACAGTAGTCGGACAAGTACTCTATAGAAGGCGTTGATATGATAATTTTCATTTTATAACAGAAACTAACAAAGCAGCTCTGGATTCAGGGCTGTTTTGTTATGATCTAGATAAAAAGCATTGACAGCGAAGCAGCGGAAACGTAGTATAAGACTTATCTGATAATGATAATTGTTATCAATTGAAACCTCTGCGATGAGCATTGGTTTATTTGTCTTTCTTACATTATAGGTTAAACCTATTACATCTATAGATATTATATCTTGGAACAATGAAGGACGGGGTGATATATTTATGTCATTCAAGAGCTTCACTTTTTAAAGAAAACAGAGGCTCTTCCAAGGACCGAACTTATAATGAGGTGAAAATGATGAGTAAAAAAACGATGTTTGAGAAAATTTGGGAAAATCACGTAATTCATCAAGAAGAAGGCAAACCAAGCATTCTGTATATCGATCTGCATCTGGTGCACGAAGTAACTTCTCCACAGGCATTTGAAGGTCTTCGTCTCAGCGGACGTAAAGTTCGTCGCCCTGAACTGACATTTGCAACAATGGACCACAACGTTCCAACGAAAGACCGTTTCAACATTACAGATCCTATCTCCAAACAACAAATTGATACACTTTCGCAAAACTGCCGTGATTTCGGCGTGAAATTGTATGATCTGGACACGATTGATCAAGGCGTTGTACACGTTATGGGACCTGAACTGGGTCTGACTCACCCGGGTAAAACGATTGTATGTGGTGACAGTCATACGTCCACACACGGTGCGTTTGGCGCACTGGCATTCGGAATCGGAACAAGTGAAGTTGAGCACGTTATGGCAACGCAATGTTTGCAACAAGCAAAAGCCAAAACGATGGAAGTTCGTTTTGTCGGCAAACGTAACCCGGGTGTAACCGCAAAAGACATGATCCTCGCAGTCATCGCCAAATACGGTACAGACTTTGCAACAGGTTATGTTATTGAGTACACAGGCGAATCCATCCGTGAGTTGAGCATGGAAGAGCGTATGACGGTCTGCAACATGTCCATCGAAGGTGGAGCAAGAGCAGGATTGATCGCGCCGGATGAAACAACATTTGAATATCTGCGTGGACGTGAATACGTACCAGCGGATGCGAAGTTTGATGAAGCGGTAGAGGGTTGGAAACAACTTGTAACAGATGAAGGTGCCGAGTTCGACCATGTGGTTGAAATCGATGTGGAGACATTGATTCCGCAAGTAACTTGGGGAACAAGCCCAGGTATGGGAACCGACATTTCTTCGAAAGTTCCTGTTCCGGCTGAATTGCCTACAGAAAACGAACGCAAAGCGGCTGAAAAAGCGCTTGAATATATGGGACTTGAACCGGGAACACCAATCGCCGAGATTCCAATTGACTATGTATTTATCGGTTCTTGCACCAATGGACGGATCGAAGATCTGCGTGCAGCAGCACAAGTGGCTAAAGGTCACACGGTATCCAGCCAAGTTACAGCAATTGTTGTACCAGGCTCAGGACGTGTTAAGATTCAGGCTGAACAAGAAGGTTTGGATAAAATCTTTACGGAAGCCGGATTTGAATGGCGTGATGCGGGATGCAGTATGTGTCTGGCGATGAACCCGGATGTGTTGAAGCCAGGACAACGTTGTGCTTCGACTTCCAACCGTAACTTTGAAGGACGCCAAGGACGTGGAGGACGTACGCACCTGGTATCTCCGGCAATGGCAGCAGCAGCAGCGGTTAAGGGTCACTTTGTGGACGTACGGGATTGGAATTTCAAAACAGAAGCAGCGATCTAATCTATAACAGACAGAAGGGAGAACGTTTAATATGGAAGAATTCAAAACATTACAAGGCATCGTTGCACCGGTAGACCGGGTCAATGTAGATACAGACGCAATCATTCCAAAACAGTTCCTGAAACGGATTGAACGTACCGGATTTGGACAATTTTTGTTCTATGAATGGCGTTTCGATGAAGAGGGCAACAATAATGCTTCCTTCGAAATGAACAAACCTCGTTATGAAGGGGCATCCATCCTGATCTCACGTGCCAACTTTGGCTGTGGATCTTCCCGTGAGCATGCGCCATGGGCGATTTTGGACTATGGATTCCGTTGTGTCATCGCTCCATCTTATGCAGACATCTTCTATAATAACTGCTTTAAGAACGGAATCTTGCCAATCAAGCTGTCAGAAGAGCAAGTTGAAGACTTGTTCCAACGTACAGCGACACATGAAGGCTATGAGATGAATGTAAATCTGGAAAACAAAACGATTACTGATGCATACGGACTGCATATCGATTTTGATCTGGATGAGCATCGTCGTCAATTCTTGTTGCAAGGATTGGACGATATCGGTCTGACTCTTCAACATGATGATGAAATCGCTGCTTACGAACAACGCCACGCGGCAAAACTGTTCGGTTAATCGTTAAAGTATCGCATAGCAGAAAGCTTCTGCCTCGCCAAAGGGACCTTGTTCCCATCGGTGAGACAGAAGCTTTTTGTAAATTTTAGAAGCTAATTTAGCTTAATAAGTTAGCTATACATAGAACTCTTAATCCTTCTTGGCCGAACACTTCAACAGGTACAATAACAGCCGACGAAATAGAGAATCTAAAAATCCATTACTGGAGGTAACTCCAAAGGGTCGTTTTTTGTATTCTGAAAATAGACATAGATATAACAAGCCAAATGTACGAAATTCACAAATGACCATACGATAAGCCATATGATTGGAGTTGATAGGGTAGTCCAGATGCCAAACCAAGGCAGCACACGTCCTCCGCCGATGAATGTAACCAATGGGAACAGAAACAAGAGAATTAAAATCGGGATTAGTCTACCAACCGTGATCAGAATCAATTTGCTAATCGTTAGGCGGGGGTTGTTCCGAAGTATGCGAAAATAGGCGTAGATGCCCCATGCAAGCGTAGCGATGATCAGCGCAATCATGATCGTTTCCATATTCCGACCGTTTAAAAAAGAGGTTTGGGGTTCCTGCCCCCTCATAATATCCGCTATCCCATCAATAAATGCCGAGTAATTCACATAAGCGTTTATACCAGAATTAAACATTACGGCAATGCCCATTTGCTCGTTCAAATAAACCAGTTCTTCTGACTTGTAAGTCCAGAAAATGCCGCTGTGGGAGATCGTTTGGCCGCTAGATGCATCTTGGTTTGCAAGCCAGCCCATGCCGTACGGACCGATCGCTCCTGAGGCATGATATTGTTTCATCAGCACAGGGGAAACGAGGCGGACATTATATTGGGAAAGCATCCATAGGGACATGTCCTCTGCGGTTGAAACGATGCCGGCGGGGCCCTCAATGAACCAAAGCGGTTCGGATTGACTTATAGCGCGTCCCAAACTCAGGTAATGTCCTAGCGGGATAGTATTATTCTCATAGAATTGCTGCGTCGTGCTGACACTGAAGGTATGATTCATTCCTAGCGGTTCAAAAATATGTTTTTTCAGATAATCCGAAAAGCGCTCTCCGCTAACACTTTCCACGAGGTTCGCCAGCAGCACGTAATTGGGATTATGATAGCTGTAGGCTGTTCCGGGGATATGAGCAAGTTGAACCGTGTTTAATAATTGGTTCGCTTCAGCCAGCGATTGGAATTGCGGAGTCTTTGTCATATCGGGATTTATCTTGTCATTGAGACCACTCGTCTGATTCAGTAAATGACGAACCGTGATATCAAGAACGCGGGGGTCCTGTGGAGAAAGCTCTGGAAAATAGGAAGCGTAAGTAGCATCCAAGTTGATCCGACTCTTGTCCACTAGCTGCAGAACAGCCAATGCAGTAAAGGACTTGCTTAGTGAAGCAATGGGAAAAGGGGTGTTGCCCGTAACCTTCTTGCCGTCCGCGAATGTCCCGTAGCCTTTTGCGTAAAAGACCTCATCGTTATTGGCAATTGCTAGTGAAGCAGCCTTAATGTGATTGGCCTTCATGCTCCGATTCATATATTCGTCAATCTCCTGCAGAACTTCTGTCCTGTCTCTGGCTTCATTGGCGGATAAGGGGGACGCCCACGCGGTACATAACAACAAGCAGCTAATGGTGATATACATTCTTTTTTTCAGTTTTAGCATGTTAACACTCCTTGAATTCAAGATAAGGAGATGTTATCAGATCATTTTCAACTATTTATCAACTTGGGTCCCAATACTTGCCGTCACGCTTCCGCCACCGTTAGGACTGTTTGCAATCCGAAGACTACCTTCATGTTTTTCGCAAAACACCTTGCAAACGTAAAGGCCCAGCCCGCGATGTTCGCTCGCATCCCATACTTCGTCTCGGTAAAAAGGGAGAATAGCCTTACTCAGGGCTTCGTTAGAGAAACCAGGACCGTCCTCGGAGACGGTAATCTTCATAATGCCCCCCTGCACGTCATAGTGAACGTTTAATTGACTGGCTGCGTATCTTGCCCCATTAGCCACTATATTCTCGAAAATCTGCATGACGAAATAGGGATCTACATGTACTGAGGCATTATCATTTTCCACGGAAGAGACGAAACGTATACCGTACTGTTTCGCGATTTGTTCAGCGCTGCCGTCCAGCAAAACCGTCAATGAGATCGTATCCATCGATTGGATGTTCAACGGCACATCCTCCAGCCTCTGAATGGAGTTCATGGCCTCTGTATAACTCTCCAGACGCAAGATGTGAAGGTTCATGGTATGGATCAGGTCCAGCACCTTTTCTTCCGACAACTTCTTCTCGGGAAGATAGGTGGCGAGAAGCTCGGCGTTTCCTTTTAACACGGACAGGGGTGTTCTCAGATCATGGGCAAAAATAGCATTGATCTGCTTGCGCTCTTCAACCGAACGCCAAAGTGTCTTAAGGTTTTTTTCCAATTGTGAGCGCATGTTTTCAAATAGCGCGATCAGCTCACCCATCTCATCCTGGCTGTCATAGGAAATGCGGAAGTCTAGATCGTTGGCCGAAATGTTTTCGGATGCTCGTTTTAATAGCTCCAGCGGACGTTTTAGCTTCCATTTGTAAAATAGAACGGCCATGGTGACAATTCCAGTCGCTACGGTGAGCAGAACCGCCGTGACGAGGGAGGGCATCACCCAATCCGTTTCTCCGAAACGTAGCCGCAGCTTCTCCGCCCAAGCAAACTCCATAGTTATAACGGCCAGCACGGCAACGAGTGTGACCACACACAACAGCATAAAAGAGTGCAGTAAGGACAATCGCTTTAAAAACAGGAGTCTAGTCATGAACTTGGCCATTTGTAGCCTACTCCCCAAACGGTCTCGATTTGATTATCACAGCCGTATTCCTTTAATTTGTAGCGAATTCGCCGGATATGCTCTGCGATGACGTTACTGTCGCCTTGCTCGTCCATGCCCCATATCTTTTCGTATATGCGTTCCTTTCCAAACACCATATCAGGATGCGTGGACAGCAATTCGACAATATCAAACTCTTTTTTGGGCAGTGAAATTCGCTTATCCAGGTAGTAGAGCTCCCTGGCCGTATAATCAATGACCAATTCATTGCTAAACCTTACCGAAGATTTAGTTTGGATTCGTTGTTCCCTGCGTATATGTGCTTCGACCCTGGCGCCCAACTCGCGAATGCTGAAAGGTTTCAGAATATAGTCATCACCTCCGGCACGAAATCCCGCTATTTTATCAGCATCTTCGATTCGGGCCGTTAAAAATAAGATCGGGCAAGAGACGAAGTCCCGAATTTTCTCACATAATTGAAGGCCGTTCTGTTCAGGCATGTTGATATCTAACAAAACGAGATCGGGCTGTTTTTCCACTTTCCGCAGCGCTTCCCGGCTGTCCTTGGCCGTCATCACGGAATATCCGTTAATTTCAAAATAATCAGTCAGTAGCTTTCGAAGATCTGCTTCATCGTCCACAATCAGTATTTTAGGCATCAAGGCTCAATCTCCTGTATTCAAGTATTTGAACTCAGCATAGCAAAAATGGATGAGGAATGTAATTTCCATATGATTTTGGGAACTGGACTAATGAAGAAAGTAAGCTTTTCGCCACTCTGTTTCCGACTAAATATGACAACGTTGTAACCGGATGATCAGACAATATCTGATAAACTGATTAGTAGATTATGGAAGGTTACATATTGTCATTGATGTTACGCTGCAGAGAGTCAGGTCGGATGTTCAAAAGACAAAAAGAATGGTGGATGAGGTATGAAAAAATGGTCGGCAGCAGTCGTTTTTCTTCTGTTCCTATGTTTATTCCCAGTCTTGGCCCATGCAGACACCACTCCCTCGATTGTACTCGACGGTGTAACCATTAACCAGCAGACGGGTGCACCTGCAGAGAATATCGGGAAAACGGTCATGGTTCCAATTCGAATTGTATCCGAGAACCTGGGTTATAAGGTGAAGTGGGAGAAGGAAACTCAGTCAGTCCAGGTTCAAAAAGGAAACAGCATGATTCAAATGACGGCTGGCAAAGATGCAGCTACAGTGAATGGAAACGTGGTGAACTTGGATTCGCCCCCACTGATCAAACAGGGAACTACGCTTGTTCCGTTACGCTTTGTTGGGGAAGGCATGGGTCTGCGTGTTGGCTGGGACAATGGAACCAAGACAGTAAGCCTATTTAGTATTCCTCCCGTAGTTGAAACGGAAGGTGACAGTGACCCCGTCGAGGCACCTGTCCCGGATGGTTTGACAGAACTTCAAGGCATCAGCTTCAGCGGAGATCGCTTGATTGTAGCAACCAACGGTAATATTAGCCCCAAAGTATCCAGTATTGGTGGGCCAGACCGAATTATTGTTGATCTGCCTTCAGCGACATTCTCTCAGGAATTCATTCAGGGACAAGCCTCTAACCCGGATGGCAGTGGACAGATTCCCGTTACGGATTCATCAATAGTTTCCAAAGTCCGGTATGCAATGTTCAGTAAATCGCCTTCTACCGTGCGTGTCGTTCTGGATCTGAATCAGACGGCTACAGCCAAATGGTCTGTTGGAGAGAACAATGTCTTGCTCGTTGACCTGACCGCCACGAGTGGAGAACCGACAAGTCAACCGGCAGTACCTACGAATGATGGTAAAACGATTGTGGTCATTGATCCTGGACATGGTGGTCGTCAATCGGGTGCAGTGAGTTTGTCAGGAGCTTATGAGAAGGATTTCAATCTGGCTGTAGGACTGAAGGTACAGGCGATCCTTCAAAAATACCCAAATATTCAAACAGTCATTACACGCCAGGATGATACAGAACTTTCGCTCAAACAGCGTGTGGATATTGCCGAATTGAATCAGGCAGATGTTTTTGTATCCATTCATGGAAACAAATTCACTACACCGGTACCAAACGGCATTGAAACGCTCTACAGTCGTAAAGAAAGCAAGACTTTGGCTGACACCCTTCACAAATATGTGTTGCCGGTAACAGGACTCAAGGATCGTGGGGTCAAAACGGCTAGTCTGCATGTGACGCGTGAAACAACCATGCCTGCTGTGTTACTTGAACTTGGTTTTTTAAGTAACCCTACAGATGAAGCAGTCATGCTCACGGAAGAATACCAGGACAAATGTGCACAGGCAATTGTGGACGGAATTGTTGAATTTTTGGGACTGTAAATTGAATTGTGCGCAAATATGAAGGTTAGGGTAGTGCGTTGTTTAGAGATGTATATTTGATAAATAAGGAAAAAAGAAGACATTAAAATGTAAAAAAAGCTTGATCTGACAACGTTTTTTTTCTGTTATGTTGGAATATATTCGCAACTTTTGAGAGCGAGGGGCGTCTAATAGGTGTCTGGTAATGCCCAAGCGGTCAGTCGGAGTTGGAAAATGACAACATGCGGCAAAAAAATATGAGAATGGTAGGGGTGAAGGATGAAGAAGTTCGGTTTTTTGGTACTGTTATTTGTCTTTGGGCTCGTATTCCCGGGCTATAGTCACGCAGCAACAGACACGAAAATTATCCTAGACGGAAAAGAAATCGTACAGCCATCGGATACAAAAGCGGAAATTATCAACAGCAAGGTGATGGTTCCGATCCGGGTTGTGTCTGAAAATCTTGGGTATAGCGTGGAGTGGAAGCAGCAAACGCAAACGGTGACTATTAGCAAAGACAACACTGCCATGCAGATGATTGTTGGACAGAAGACGGCAACGGTGAACGGCAGTAACGTAAACCTGGATGCCCCGCCACTCGTGAAAAATGGTACTACGCTCGTACCTCTCCGATTTATTGGTGAGGAAATGGGTCTTAAGGTGGGTTGGAACAATACCACGAAGACGGTAACATTAGTTACCCAGAATTCAGGTTCCGGAAACGGGACAACCACACCTCCGAACTCTGGCAATGAAGGCGGAGGATCGGATCAAGAAGGTCTTGTACTGGTGAACGGCATCAGCTTCAGCGACAACCGCTTCATGATTGCAACAAGCGGAAGTACGAAGCCGAACGTCTTCACGATGACAGGACCAGATCGAATCGTTATAGACTTGCCGAATACCGCATTTGCTGATTCGTTCAGTGAAGGACAGGCTTTAGACAGCAACCAGAATGGACAACTCGTCGTTAGCGGTTATCCGGATGTGTCGAAGATTCGTTACTCGTTATACAGCAACAGTCCATCTACAATTCGTTTTGTAATCGATCTGTCCAGTTCAAAAGGGTACAGTGTGCAAAATGATTCCGGACTGGTTATGATTAACCTCGACAATCAAAGTGGTACACCTGCTCCTCCGGTTGGTAATAATGGCAAAAAAGTTGTCGTTATCGATGCAGGTCACGGAGATCATGATCCTGGGGCAATCGGTGTAACTGGTAAACGTGAAAAAGACTTCAATCTGGCAATGGCTCTGAAAGTGGAAGCCTTGTTGAAAAAAGAATCCAAAATTGACGTTGTGTTAACGCGCAGCGATGATACATTTTTGGCATTGAAAGAACGTGTGAAGATTGCACAAGACATAAAAGCGGATATTTTCATCTCTATTCATGCTAACAGTGGCCCTGCTGCTGCGAACGGTGTAGAGACATTCTATACACGCTCCAACAGCAAAGCACTTGCTACAGTGATGCACAAGTATCTTTTACAGTCTTCCGGACTGAAAGATCGTGGAGTGAAAACGGCAAGTCTCCATGTGACCCGTGAAACGACAATGCCAGCAGTTCTGCTGGAAGGTGGATTCCTTAGCAATAAGAGCGACGAAGCAGCCCTGTTCACGGAGAGTTTTCAGAACAGTGTTGCCAAAGGGATTGTTGCAGGAATCAAGGAGTATCTGGGAATTAAATAAGGGACAAGCCCTTATGTTGAGGAGGCGGAGTTAGAATGAACAAGAAAATATGGATTGCAGCCTTGCTGGTAACGGTTATGGCAGTTGCTGCTGGATGTGGAAGCAAGCCAACAGCTGCTCCGAATCAGACGCAAGGCGCAGGAACTGAAAACAATGTAACCGAGGTTGAAGGTGAAACAATTACCGAACCGGTAACTGCTGAGCCTGAAGAGAATACAACGCCTACAGAATCCACGGAGGAAGGCAGCTCAGAGGAAGCGACTACAACTACTCCGCCAAGCGAAACGTCTACGGAGAAGCCGGCAACTTCCGAAAGTAATGAAAAGAAAACGATCACTGTATTCTATACGGATGAAGAAGAACTGGAGTTGCACAAAGCTTCGGCAGAGATTTCATACGCATCAGATGATGCCAAATATAAAGCTGCCTTTGAATCACTGCAACAGAGCAAAGACGCTAAACTTGTTCCGCTGTGGTCTAAAGAAATTGAATTGAAGTCTGTTCAGTTCAAGGATGGCGCTCTTACGCTGGATATTCATATGCCAGATACGGCACGTCTTGGAGCAGGTGGAGAGTCTTATGCACTGGATGCTCTAAAACAAACGTTCTTCCAGTTTGATGAAGTAAAATCACTTGATTTACTGGTGGATGGTCAGCAGACGGAGAGTCTGATGGGCCATGTGGATCTTGAACATCCAATGACAAGATCCGAATAGGCTGTACAGCATGCTGTTGTACCGTGAATCCACGGAATATGGGTCGTTTTACATGAGAGAGGGGAATCATAGGTGACTTTTAAATATAACAATCCATCACACTCTAAAAAAGTAGTATCAGCCGTGCTTGCAGGCATGATGGCCCTTAGCGCCGGCGGAGCTGCCATGGCAGCAGAATCAACAGAAACGGGGCAGGGTCAGACTGCTGCAATAACAAATACGGCTGCACCAACTGGTTTGTTCAGTGACATCAAGGTCGGATACTGGGCTGAAAAACACGTCTACAAACTGGCATATCAAGGTATTCTTCTCGGTAACAACGGCCTGTTCCGTCCAGGAGATGCGGTAACACAGCAAGAAGCTGTAACGATGGCAATCCGTTTTATGAATCAAGAGGGCCAGTTGAATACCGACACGGCTGCGGCATTACCGACAAACATGGAAGTGGGAAATTATTTCAAGCCATATGTCGCGCTGGCACTTCAACTGGGACTGATTGACAAGACGGAAGAATCAACGGTGGATGTATCCAAGACCTCCTGGGGTCAAAAACCGGCTTCACGGGAATGGATTACCAAATTGTTAATCCGTTCATTGGACAAGGATGCTGAAGCGAAGGCACAAAACAATCAATCTACCGGATTTGCTGATAATGCAAGTATTTCCGAAAGTGGTAAAGGTTATGTTAATCTGGCTGTTAGCCTGGATCTGGCCAAAGGTGTGGAAGGCAACAAATTCAATCCAACCGGTTCCGTAACCCGTGCTCAACTGGCTACCTTCTTCAGTCGTGGTGAATCGTTAACGGATACAGCGTACCCGAACACATCCACGGGTTATGTGACAGGATTGAAAGATGGGCAGATCACGCTGGTTGTGGACGGCAAAGCCGTTAACTTCGCAGTGAACAGCAGTACACCTTACTTTACGAAAGACAGTGAAACTCGTGTTTCCTCCACAGATGTGAAGCTATATACGAAAGTTATGGTTGTAGGTTCTGCAGGTGTGGCTTCCTATGTGGAAGTTGTTGATGCTACACCGCAGGTGGAAAGTGTTGAAGGTACATTTGCACGTTCATTGTCTGGTAATAAAATTGGTATCTTTGTGGGCGAGAATTACGAAACGTACAGTTATGATGAGGCAACTGCATTCATCGATCAGAATGGTAATGCAATCAAACTATCCGATATTACGGCAGATAGCATCATCGAAGTACTGCGTGAGACGTTCTCGACTGACAAAAAAACAGTTGCTATTCGTGTGAAATCCGGCATTGTTAACAAGAGTGACAATGGCGTAGTTGCTGAAGTATCCACTTCTGGCAAAACGATCAAACTTGTCAATGCAGCGGGTGCAACAGAGCAGTTTGCATACAATGACAATCTGCTTATCACATATCAAAACCGTATCATGTCAGTAGCTGATCTTAAAGCCGGCAGTGCCGTGAAATACACTGTAAAGGACAGTGTTCTGCAAACTATCGCATTGTCTCAAGGTGTGGAGCAATCTGTGCGCGGAACATTGGTTGAGATCGGTGGCAACCAGTCCACGTTAACGTTCAAACGTGAAGGGGGTTCCCTTGAGGCGAAACTGCTGACTGAAAAGCCGGAAGTCATTATCAATGGCATTCAGGATGCAACGCTGAATGATCTCATCACGGATGCAACGAACGGGGATCAGGTGGAGTTGACATTGAACTCTGACGACCAGGTAACGCGTATTCAGGTGATTGGACGTCAAATGGAACCTATGAACGGAGTAAAGGTTGTATCTTACAACAGCAAAACAAAGGTACTTACCGTGTTGGACACCAACAAGAAACCGTTTGTATTTACATTGGATGAGAAAACCAAACTGGACTACAATACGACCAAACCTACACTCGCTGGTCTGGAGTCGATTTTAAATGATGGCCGCAAATTGGATCTGACCTATGTGGGAACACGTGCGTTGTCCGTTAAAGTGATTTACAAGTACGAAGGTACGATCAGCAACATTGACACATCGGGCAGAAAAATCAGTTTGTTGTCTGGTAATCAGACGATTACAGTGCCTTATACTACCGCACCTACGGTTGAGATCTATAACAAATCGGGCGCAAGTCTGGGAGATTTGAAGATTGGTGACAAAGTGACTGTAACGCTTGGGGCAAATCAGGATGTAGTGCAGAAGGTTGCACTGAACACTGTGGCTCAATTCGAAGTGGTTGCCTTGGAAGCAAATAGTCGTATTCGCGTAAAATCCGATCTGTTGACAAGTCAGTTCTACGTGGATCAAGCGGTACTGACAGGAGAGAGTGGTCAGACGATCACACCTTCACAACTGACAGCAGGCAACCTGATTAATGTAACGTTTGAAGGAGCTGCGCCAAAAGCGGTTCAAGTCGTGAAGCGTACGCTGGCTGAAGTTACAGCGGTGGATGCTTCATCTGTAACGCTCAAGCAGTTTAACGGCCAGACTGAAACCGTGCCTGTTAGCGGTTCGGTTAAAGTCGTAAAATCTGGCTCCATATTAACTTCATTGACTAGTCTTACGGTCGGAGATCGTGTGGAAATGACAAAAGATACGGATAATTCCACACGTTTCAGAGTACTGACTGTCATGAGCAAACAATTCTGGTCTTATGATGGCGTGGGTAACCAGATTTTGGTTAAACGGGAAACGACAACAGACACCAACTATCGTTTTGCACTCGGATCAAGTGTATTTGTTCACCAGGGTGACAATACTTTAAGCGTGCAATCTCTCAGAGATAATGATAATATTGTATTGTATCTCCTGAACAATGTTATTCTGGAGATTCAAAAACAGTAATCGTTTCTTTTCGAGGATCAAAAGAATGACCGTCTTGATACGGGATCTTTCCCGCATCAAGACGTTTTTTTTGCAAGCTTTTTGAGGTCCCCGCAAAGTACTCGGATGAAGCTTCGAAGTAAGGCTCCGCAGAGTGGAGTCATTTTGTGGGAGGTAGCTCTTCATGAATGCAGCGACGGTTAGACATATACTCGAAACTATGGAAGCAATGTTTCCTGATGCACATTGCGAATTAAATCACAGCAATGCATTTGAATTGACGGTAGCTGTCCTTTTGTCTGCCCAGTGCACCGATGAAACGGTGAACAAGGTAACCGCAGATTTGTTCCAGAAGTACAGAAGCCCAGCAGATTATCTGGCAGTTCCTCTCGAAGAGTTGGAACAGGATATTCGGCGAATCGGTTTGTACCGGAACAAGGCCAAGCATATTCAGAACATGTGCCGAATTTTAATAGAGCAGTATGGCGGTGATGTACCGCAGGAACATGATCAGCTTGTGACGCTACCAGGTGTCGGGCGGAAAACCGCGAATGTAGTTGTTTCCAATGCGTTTGGAGTACCGGCAATTGCGGTAGATACTCATGTTGAACGTGTATCCAAGCGGCTGGCGCTTGCGGGTTGGGATGACTCCGTACTTGAAGTCGAAAAGAAACTAATGAAGCGCGTACCCCGGGACGAGTGGACTTTAACTCACCACCGGTTTATATTTTTTGGACGCTACCATTGCAAGGCACAGAACCCTGCGTGTCATATCTGTCCATTGCTGGACATATGCAGGGAAGGGAAAAAACGTATGAAAACGTCCCAAATCAGGAAAGATAAGGAACGTGTCACCACCCGAAAACGAAAAATAAATTAATGAGTAGAAAAGGATGAATAATCATGAAATGCATTTCCGTGTACACTGACAATTTTGAGGCCTTCTCCGATATCTTTGAACAAATCGTTGAACAGGAAATGGCTGAAAATGAAGAAAAAGAAGTAGAAGGTATCACAGTAAGCCACTCTGGCGACGTGCCTGAACATTATCTGGAGCGTATGTCCGTTAAACCAGAAGTTGTTGTTATGAGAGACAAAGGCAGAGACATTACAATTCTGCAACATGGACAAGTATTTGAAATCTTGCTGCCTTCCATGGAGAACGCAGTTTCATAAGAAGTGATTACACTATTGTTTCTGTTGTATTAATGTCATGAGGATCGTTGTGGTTAAGGTGATCACATCGCATTCATGCAACAGACACTTGGCGTAAGCATTTGCTAAATACCGAGTATAAAACGTATTACAGATAAAACCGACTTGTTCGGTTTTATTTTTTTTAGATTATAGAACTTATACGTCCATTTATGTATATTCAATTCCAACCGTTCAAATTCAAACTTGATAATGTTAAAATAAATGTTGTAAAAGAGATAGACGTCGAAACGGATGTCAAATTAGAGGAGCCAGGGGGAAGGCCAGTCATGTCCAGAACAGATTACCCAAAAGAAATGGCCAAACCTCTGCTTCCGCTGCGTGAAGCGATGGAGCAGACAGGGGACCATACGGCTGTACAGGCTATAACGGATTTAATCAGCAAGGCTGAAATGAAACATCTGACGATTGCGTTCTGTGGTCATTTCTCTGCAGGCAAATCGAGTCTCATCAACAGTTTATGCGGTAAACGGGTCCTGCCTTCAAGTCCCGTGCCAACAAGTGCAAATGTGGTATCCATACGTAATGGTAAGCCAAGAGCGCTTATTTACACTACGCCAAACGTAAGCGCTGACAATGGAGCAGGAACACTTGAAGTTTCTCCAGAGGAATTGGAGGCGTATTGCAAAAATGGTGGAGCTTACAGCTCGATTGAGGTATGGGATGATATTCCTCTGCTGAAAGATGATGCTGTCCTGCTGGATACACCAGGTGTGGATTCAACAGATCGCGGACATAGTCTCGCGACCCATTCCGCGCTTCATCTGGCAGATGTGGTCTTCTATGTCATGGACTATAATCATGTTCAGTCCGAGACAAACCTTTCATTTGCCAAGAGTCTGTCGGATTGGGGCAAACCGTTGTTTTTGATCGTGAATCAGATCGACAAGCATCGGGAGCGTGAGCTTTCCTTTGACCAATATACCGAAGGTGTCGAAGCTATATTTGCGGCCTGGGAAGTCAGATATGACGGACTATTGTTTACTTCCTTACGCGACAAGCAGCATCGCTACAACCAGTGGGATATGCTGCCGGAACTTATTGGACACATGATGCAAGAGAAGGAAGCGTTAATTACGCACAGTTTGGCAAGTTCGGCCAGTCATGTAACGGAGCAACATCTGACGAGAGAAGCGGAGAAACGTGAAGACGAAGAGAATTCCCTGCTGGATGAGATTGGTGGCAAGGAAGGAATTGAACGCTTGGAACGAGAGTTGGAGCTTCTTGATATACAAGCAACAGACATTCGTACTGGGCCTTCGCGAGTGCGTGAGAAATTCCGGGCGGAGCTTGAACCTCTTCTGGCAAATGCAAATCTTACACCTGCGGATATTCGTGCGTCGGCTGCTGCCTATTTGGAGAGCCGCAAACCAGGTTTCAGGGTAGGTTTATTGTTCTCAGGTGGCAAAACCGAGCAGGAGAAACAACGCCGAGCTTCTGAGCTGGTCAGACTGTTACAGGATCAGGCTTCCGGACAAGTTGAGGTACATATTCGTACGATGCTTAGACAGCTGGGTGAGTCCCATCAGCTATGGGGAGCGGAGTGGGAGCAGGCGCTTAATACGGAGCTGCCTGCTGTAGATGAAGCACTATTGGAGATGAAACGCAGTGCCAGTGCAGAGGTATCTCCAGAGTATGTGATTCAGTTCAGTAAAGATGTGCGGGGCGAGATTGAGGCCCGCTATCGCAGATCGGCCATGATGCTGGCCGACCGCATGCTGGAAGCGCTGGCAGCGCAAGGCGAAGCCGCGCTCCAGGCGCTGGACGCCAGCCGCGCAGCGCTGCTGGCGCAATCCGCGGCGGCGGCGCGCTACACGGCGCTCCAGCGCAGCGCCGCCGCAGAGGCAGCAGGGCTGCGCAGCCTGCTGCCTGATGCGGGCCCCCTCCCCTC
>NZ_JBHFJH010000002.1:0-122771 GCF_057334655.1 Paenibacillus sp. AGC31 | reverse complement strand
GATGTCAAGACCTGGTAAGGTTCTTCGCGTTGCTTCGAATTAAACCACATACTCCACTGCTTGTGCGGGTCCCCGTCAATTCCTTTGAGTTTCAGTCTTGCGACCGTACTCCCCAGGCGGAGTGCTTAATGTGTTAACTTCGGCACCAAGGGTATCGAAACCCCTAACACCTAGCACTCATCGTTTACGGCGTGGACTACCAGGGTATCTAATCCTGTTTGCTCCCCACGCTTTCGCGCCTCAGCGTCAGTTACAGCCCAGAGAGTCGCCTTCGCCACTGGTGTTCCTCCACATATCTACGCATTTCACCGCTACACGTGGAATTCCACTCTCCTCTTCTGCACTCAAGTCACCCAGTTTCCAGTGCGATCCGGGGTTGAGCCCCGGGATTAAACACCAGACTTAAATGACCGCCTGCGCGCGCTTTACGCCCAATAATTCCGGACAACGCTTGCCCCCTACGTATTACCGCGGCTGCTGGCACGTAGTTAGCCGGGGCTTTCTTCTCAGGTACCGTCACCTTGAGAGCAGTTACTCTCCCAAGCGTTCTTCCCTGGCAACAGAGCTTTACGATCCGAAAACCTTCATCACTCACGCGGTATTGCTCCGTCAGGCTTTCGCCCATTGCGGAAGATTCCCTACTGCTGCCTCCCGTAGGAGTCTGGGCCGTGTCTCAGTCCCAGTGTGGCCGATCACCCTCTCAGGTCGGCTACGCATCGTCGCCTTGGTGAGCCGTTACCCCACCAACTAGCTAATGCGCCGCAGGCCCATCCCCAAGTGACAGATTGCTCCATCTTTCCAGTTTCCTTCAGGCGAAGAAAACAACTATTCGGTATTAGCTACCGTTTCCGGTAGTTGTCCCAAACTTGAGGGCAGGTTGCCTACGTGTTACTCACCCGTCCGCCGCTAACTATCAGAGAAGCAAGCTTCTCTTCAAGTCCGCTCGACTTGCATGTATTAGGCATGCCGCCAGCGTTCGTCCTGAGCCAGGATCAAACTCTCCAATAAAGTATTGAAAAGAGCGATAAGCTCATTTTGAATCTGACGATTCATTTTGAATCAAAAGTTACTATCCATTTGTTCAGTTTTCAAGGAACTTGTATGTCCGTTTATGTTGATGTTTGTCAACCGGACAGGAATCTCATCATATCATGTTAACTAACTTACTGTCAACACTTTGTTTTCGTCATCTTTCAAATGATTATGACAATCATTCGTTTGAAGCGACAAGAAATAATATATCACGTAGTGATTTATTTAGCAAGCATTTTTAATCACCCTTTTGATATCATGATATTTTCATCTACGGTGTCTTGCCTCCAACCTGTATTCGACAGATTAGCACATGCTCTGAACCCAAGATGGGATAACGATCCCTGCCCTTCTGTTCGTTTGGAGAAAGTGATCCAAAAACTCTATAATAAGGTATATAGATATAGAGATAAGGTTAAGCAGTCAAGTGTACTACTTTCATAAGTAGCCTATGAACAATCGTATAACCATCTCACATTGCACCTTTACACAGATCACGTACTCCATTCACAGCTAGCTATTACATATCAAAGTTCTGAATAAACTCATTACTAACCTATATGGGGTGATCGCACTTGAAGCAATGGTTAAAGAACAGACGCAAAGGTTACGGCAAAAAGTTGGTTTCCATCCATTCTTGGAATGCCTGGATTGTTGTGATCCTTGCTATATCAGGTCTTATGCTGGTAGGCGGCTTTTGGCGAGAGATACTCGGAATTGGACGTGTCTGGTTAAAATGGCTACATATCATCGTTGGGCTAGCTATGCTGGCACCCGTAGTATATTACTTGATTTTGGCCGGAAAGCACTGGAAACAGCTTCGTAACAGACCTTGGCAAAGGGTGAACACCATCTTTGTTCTTGCTCTGCTGGTAGGCTGGCTACTCTCGGGTATTGTGTTATGGCAGTTCAAGCTGGCTGGACCTCGATGGTCGAATGCTGCACTTCTGATCCATGACCTGCTGACTTGGGTGGGCTTACCTTATATTATCTATCACTCCATCACTCGGACCAAATGGTTAAAGGACCCTGCACGTCGTGCGGTTAAAACCACTACACCTACAACTTCAACACGAACTCAAAATTCAGCTGATCCATCTGATTCAATATTGGATGAAAAAGAAACTCTGGCTGCTATATCTTCTTCCCAGTTTGATCGCAGTTCCGAGAGAGATCCCCTCAAATCAGAGGAGCGACCTCAACCGTTGTATACACGACGAGCTTTCATCCGTTCTACTGTGGGGGTTGGTCTCGCCGTGACTCTTGGTCCTACTTTTATATCCTGGGTAGGACGAAATCTCAAGATCGATAATAGTATTGATAGCATGCTGGAGAACGATCCTAACCGTATGGTTCCTCTGCCACAACCGCTGTCTGCCTCTTCACCTCCCATTGGAGGCGGAGCTGAAGGTCATTTCCGCGTATATACCGTTACGCCTATACCATCCTTCTCCAATGCTAACTGGTCTTTCCGAATCGATGGACTAGTTGAGCGGGCACAGATTTGGAATTGGGAACAATTCGTGAAGATGGCGCGTACCGTACAGGTTAGTGATTTCCACTGTGTAACGGGATGGTCTGTATATAAGAATACCTGGGAAGGCATTTCTCTTGCACAGCTTTTGAAACAAGCCGGGGTCAAACCGGAAGCTCATAGTGTAAAGTTTTATTCCGGTGATGGTGTGTATACAGATGCGATTACGATGGATCAAGCACAAATGGAAGATATTATGGTCGCTGTCATGCATGATGGCAAACCCATCCCGGCTGATCTTGGCGGTCCGGTACGGCTCATCATTCCTCAAATGTATGCCTACAAATCAGTAAAATGGTTAAATCGCATTGAACTCATCGACAGTGAACATATCGGTTACTGGGAAGAACGAGGATATGACAAGGATGCATGGCTTACAGGCGCATCTCAACGCATTCCTAACAATTTAAGTGGATCATGATCAGATAAGATAAGACTGGTGAGCGTTCTTTCGTTGTAAAAATAATTCAATAAATAGCAAAAGCCCCCGATCACATATTCGTGTCTTCGGGGGCTTTTTTTATATGAACTCTTTTGTTCATTTATCCTCTAACCCTGTGGGTTCAAAAGACGTACAAGTTCGTCCTCATCCTCAATCGTAGGAATACCGAGATCATGAGCTTTGGTTAGTTTACTACCTGCCTTCTCTCCGGCAATAACCAGATCTGTCTTTTTCGACACACTGCCAGTCACCTTCGCTCCGAGCGCTTCCAGTCTTTGCGTCGCCTCTTCGCGCGTCAATTGGTGCAGCGTTCCGGTCAAGACGACCGTTTTACCACTGAAGAAGGAATCTTCCACAACAGCAACGGCTGGTGCCTCAGGTGCCTGAGCTTTCACGCCCAAGTTGAGCATTTTCTCAATCGCAGCCTGTGTAAAAGGATCTGCAAAAAAGTTTACGATGCTCTCAGCCACGATACCACCGACGTCGGGTAGTTCAACCAGTTCTTCCACGGTTGCATTCATAATGGCGTGCAGATCTCGATAATGATCTGCGAGCATGCGCGTTGTCGATTTACCTGTGTTCGGAATACCCAGTGAGTATAAGAAGGAAGCCAAGTCTCTATCTTTACTAAGCTCAAGCGCAGCGATAAGGTTGTTCGCTTTCTTTTCCCCAAACCGCTCCAGCTTCACCAGATCATCAAACTGTAACGTATACAGGTCGGCAGGCTCACGTACGTTCAATTCATCATACAACTGAATCGCTGTTTTCTCACTGAACGTCTCAATGTCCATGGCATCACGGGAAGCAAAATGGGAAATACGTGCCACCGTTTGTGGTTTACACGCAAGTCTATTGTTACAGAACAGATGCGCTCCGCGTTGCTCCAGTGGGAATCCACATGCAGGACACTGCTCAGGGAAGACGATCTCCTCACCATCACTCTCCTCCGTCACTTTACCCAGAATCTCAGGAATGACGTCGTTGGAGCGACGGATAAAGACCCGTGTGCCCAGAGCAAACTTCAGGTTTTTGCGCTCAATATCGCCGACATTGTTCAAAGTACAGTTCTGTACCGTTACTCCGGCAAGTTCAACCGGCTCTACGCGTGCCAGCGGAGTTACTTTGCCAGTACGGCCCACATTCCATACCACAGCATTAAGAACCGTAGTGGTCTCTTCTGCCTCGAATTTATATGCCACCGCCCAGCGAGGGAATTTATCGGTATAACCCAACACCTCGCGGGTGCGCATGTCCGTAATTTTGATAACAGCTCCATCGATCAGATAGTCCAGCTGACCCCGGTTCTCCTGAATCGCAGCCAATTGTTCCATCACATCATCAAACTCATGGAAATAAGTAATCGACGGATTCACTTTGAAGCGGTTCTCACGCAGGAAGTCCATCATCTGCTGATGATTGGCAAACTGAATGTCATCCGAATAACCTACATTATAAAAATAAGCATTCAACCGACGCTCAGCCGTCGCCTTCGGATTCAGGTTGCGGAGCGCTCCTGCTGCTGCATTACGCGCGTTCTTGAGTGGTTCTGCCGCCGTCTCATTGTATCGATCCAGGACAGACAAGTTCATGATACCTTCACCCTGTACTTCAATCGTACCGCTTGTGTAAGGAATTTTGAGCGGAACGGATCGGATCGTTCTTACCTGTGCCAAGATCCCTTCGCCCACCGTACCGTTACCACGCGTAGAGGCTTGTACCAACTCACCGTTGGTGTAGGTCAGGTTCAACGTCAATCCATCAAACTTCAACTCAATGACATAACCTGGTTCCGGTAAAGGCGTATCGGGATTTTTACTGTTATAGTCATTAATCAGTTTCAGTACACGGGTATTCCAGCTCCGAAGCTGCTCAATATTCTGTGCTTTGTCCAGACTCCATAAGGAGGATAAGTGGCGATGCGGGGTAAACCCCTTGAGCAGTTCGCCACCCACACGCTGTGTTGGAGAATCAGGCAGAACCATGCCGCTTTCCTGTTCCAGCGTAACCAGTTCATCGTACAGGAGATCATACTCCTTATCGCTGATCTGTGGCTGATCCATCGTGTAGTACTGATAATTATGCTGGTTCAGCTCGGTAACGAGTTGCTCCATCCGGTGCATCGGGTCCATACAGGGCCATCCCTCCGTTAATTTGATCATATATGTAGAACGAACACTCTATTGCACGTAAACTCCGATAACAGAATAACCTTCCGATCGCTGTTATCCCCAGATTTCTTTTAATTCATTTTAAAAGGTAGAAATCCAGGGATAAAGGCGAACGCTTTGCTTCTTCAAGTTATTTCTGTTCTCTCTGTTATCGTGCAAAAGGAAGTTTCGTTCAAAAATTATTCTACTTTGGTAATTGGGGCAAAGCCGGCAAGCAAACGTTTCACACCCACCGGAGCCGGGAATGCAATCTGCAGTTCGGTATCATTACCTGTCCCTTTGACCGCAACAATGGTGCCTGTTCCCCATTTGCCATGCTGCACTTTATCTCCTGCCTTAAACCCTGCTTCACCATTAGAAGCTACAGGCTTGGAAGCTGATGATGGCGTAGCATATGTTGGGCGGGAGACACTTGTAGTCACACGCGAAGTTGGCGCGGATGAAGTAGCAGATGAACCGCTCTTGCTCTGGTGATCAAACAGCTTGGTGCCACCACCAAAGTTACTTCCCCCACTGGAACCCAGTCCACGTCCACCATACGAGCCACCTCCGCTACTGCCACGGCGGTAACGATCACGAGCCATCGAGGTGTCTTCCTTCAGCTCATCTGGAATTTCATCCAGGAAGCGGGAAGGCGGGTTCGCTGTTGTACGTCCAAACAACGTCCGCATCTGTGCACAAGACAGGAACAGTTGCTCTTCCGCACGGGTGATCCCTACATATGCAAGTCGGCGTTCTTCTTCCAATTCTTCATTGTCCATAAAGGCACGGCTATGCGGGAAGACCCCTTCCTCCATACCCACGATAAAGACAACCGGGAACTCCAGACCTTTGGCGCTGTGCATGGTCATCAGGGTAACCGCGTCGCTCTGATCCTCTTCATCATCGTTCATGCTGTCGATGTCAGCAATCAATGCAAGATCGGTGAGGAACGACACGAGCGTTTTGTCTTCATTATTTTTCTCAAATTCCATCGTTACCGACAGGAACTCTTCAATGTTCTCCAGCCGTGCACGGGATTCGAGTGTGTTTTCATTTTGCATCTCAAGACGGTATTGGCTCATCTCAAGAATCTTCTCGGTCAATTCAGTTACAGACAGATACTCTACCATCTGATGCAACGCAGCGATCATGTCATAGAACTCCACCAGCGCATTACGCGTACGGCCAGCAAAACCAAGATCATCTACGACCTGAAGTACACGGAAAATAGAAATTCCACGCTCTCCTGCCGCAGCCGCCAGCTTCGCTACCGTTGTATCACCGATGCTACGTTTCGGTACATTAATAATCCGGGTAAGGCTGATATCATCGTCCGGGTTAGATAACAGGCGCAGATACGCCAGAATGTCCTTGATCTCTTTACGATCATAGAACTTGATGCCGCCGACAATCTGATACGGAATATCAGACTTGATCAGAATTTCCTCTATAACCCGGGACTGAGCGTTGGTGCGGTACAAAATAGCATGATTCTGATAGGATTTGCCGTTCTTCACATTTTTACTAATCTCGGAGGTAACAAAATACCCCTCATCATGCTCGGAATCCGCACGGTACACCTTGATCTTCGAACCACCCTCTTTGTCCGTCCACAGTTTCTTCGGTTTACGCCCTGTATTCAGGCCGATCACTTCATTGGCTGCATTCAGGATATTGGAAGTTGAACGATAGTTCTGCTCCAGCAAAATCGTACTTGCTTCAGGGTAATCTTTCTCGAAGTTCAGGATATTGCTGATATCCGCCCCGCGCCAGCGATAAATCGACTGGTCACTATCCCCTACAACGCAGATGCGGTGGTGACTGTCAGCCAGCATGCGGCACAGCATGTACTGTGCACGGTTCGTATCCTGGTATTCATCGACGTGAATGTACTGGAATTTCTTTTGATAAAAGTCGAGGACCTCAGGCACTTCTTTGAAAAGTTGAATGGTCTGCATAATGAGATCATCGAAATCAAGCGAGTTGTTGGCTCTTAACCGTTTCTGGTACATCTTATATACCTTCGCCACAATACCTTCGAAATAGTCTCCCGCCTGCTTCTCATATTGCTCCGGACTGATCAGTTCATTCTTGGCCGTGCTCATCATGGATTGAACTGCCTTAGGTTCAAACTTCTTCGTATCAATATTCTGGTCTTTCATACAGCTGCGAATAACAGATAGTTGATCCGATGAGTCCAAAATACTGAAGTTGGAGGTAAAGCCAATACGTTCAATATCACGGCGCAGAATTCGCACGCACATGGAGTGGAACGTGGATACCCAAATGTCGCGGCCTTGGGAGCCACCAACCAGTTGGGATACACGGTCTTGCATCTCACGGGCGGCTTTGTTCGTAAATGTAATCGCTAAAATGCCCCACGGGGGTGCCTTCCGTGTTGCAATGAGGTAGGCAATCCGGTGTGTCAGCACTCGCGTCTTGCCAGAGCCCGCTCCGGCCATAATTAGCAGCGGGCCATCCGTCGCCTCGACGGCTTGCCGTTGAGGGGTGTTAAGTCGTGCAACGGCATCATGTATATTTACAGGTTGCATGCATGCATGCTCCTTTCGTTGGTTGGTCGGTATAAATGAACTATCCATTACACTTGGACTTCGATTGCAGCAGCATCTTCCGATCGTCGTTACCCCCAGATTTTTTGATTCCCTTTATCAAAGGGAAAATCCGGTGATAAATACGAACACTTCGTTTCTTCAGATTGCTTCTGCACTCTCCGTTTCTGTGTAAACATAGTCCGTGTATACGAATTTCTTAGTAAAAAAAGAACAATATCGGGTAATAAAAGTAGGCTTAGGATTTAGCTTTCTTACAGAAAGCTTTTAACGAGCATTTCGTTTCTCCAGCTCACTTCTCTCCTCTTCGTTCTCGTGTAAACGACATTACGCTCATATAACTTCTTTAATTAGTAAGGGCAAAGTTCTATTTTAACAGATCATAAAGGGAAAATGGGGGATTGGTAAACTAAACCGATTAAATGGTTCCTTTTACAGCCAACACTGTCTCAAGCGCCTTAGTCAAATCGCTGTATACAATGTTACCTACCACGACGGTATCTGCCACCTGGGCAGCTTGCGTGGCTTTCTCCGGATCATCAATTCCGCCGCCGTAGATAAGGTGTGCCCGATCCAATTGTCTGTGTGTCTCACCAACAAGCTCCATATCTCCAAACGTTCCGCTGTACTCCATGTATACAATTGGAAGATTGAGCAGACGCTCCGCAGCCTGGGCGTATGCCACCGCAGCTCCTGTCGTCAGATCCGTATCTGCACCAGTCAACCGAGCTACCGTGGAGTTTGCATTAAGCACAATATAACCCTCGGCAATCAGCAGATCCCAAGGGATAAGATAACCGTAACGCTCTATGGCTTGCTGGTGGTGCCCAATCATCCATTTGCTGTCCGTTGCATTCAGGACCATTGGGATCAAATAGCCATCAAAGCCAGGAACAACAGCCTCTAGGTCAGATACTTCAAGCACACAGGGCAACTCATAGCGACGCACACGGGACATCAGGTCTACCGTGTTATCATAAGTAATTCCGGAAGATCCACCGACGATAATTGCATCGGTCCCCGAGACGCAGACCAGATCGAGTTCTTCGTCTGTAATCTCCCGGTCCGGGTCAAGCTTAAATACATGTCTCCACTGCTTAATCATGTCTATCAACGAACATTCCTCCAGAGGTTCTTCTGCATCCTAGAAAGCTTGTAAACTAAGTCTAAGTCAGCAGGCATCGAGTGTCAACGTTCGTATAAAAGGGGAACAGAAAATCACAGGTATTTCCCTCTTCTGGTATGGAAAAGCCTGTGATTTGGATTCTGTAATGATTATAATTAAGACATTTTACGGTTTCCAGACAAAACGTGTATTCATCTCATCCAGTTCCTGCTCCGTTAACACGTCCGAGTAAACCCCGTACACGCCCCATTTCTCATAATTAGCCACCTGTTCAGTATCATTAATGGTGTGTACGTAAGTGACCGCCCCCACACTATTCAGATTGGCTACGAAATTCTGGTTTACTTTATATTCCGGCATGGTTACGGCATCGATATCATTTTTTTGCACGAAATCAACAACCTGAGCTTCTGTATCCTGTGTTGCATATAACGTATAGATAATGGAAGGGAATGCATAGACTTCTTTCACCGTATCAAGCATCGGTTCGTTATATATCTGTACCACCACCCGATCCAGCACGGAGGGATCATGTTCTTTGGCTGCATCCACCAGGGATTGTAATACCTGCTGAATGTCCTCGTCCTTCTGTTCCTTGGTGTCGGTTACGATATACATATCCGGGTACTGAGCCAGTACGTCAATAATGCCATCGGCATCCATAGGTTGATACATGCCCAAGATTGGCGTATCCATGAACTCATCATGTGTCAGCGCCCCGGCCTGTTTATCCTCCGGAAGCTCTTCGTCTTGTCCTAGCATTTTGCTCATATTAGCAGTCCATTCATGTCTGGCTACGGCTTTACGATCCGAGGTCAGCATAAAGTCGATTTCAAATACACGTGTGCCTTTCTCATAATTGGCTATCATCGCTTCATAGGCGTTGGTATATGGTTGATCACGAATGCTGCCCATTGCATGGGCTATTAATCTATAAGCGGTAAATCCGTCCCGTTGTTCTTCACTCTGGCTTTCATAGGCAAAAAAGAGTGTACCTACGGTAACGATTAATAATGTTAAAACGGCGGCAATGCGTTTCATATAGCATTCACATCCTCAGTACCTTTTTGATAGCTAACTACCCGAATTGAAGAGGTACAAAACAAAACAGCCGCCCGGAGGCGGCTGTTAAATGGTGGGATGAAATTGTAAATCAATACCTTCAGGTAATCCTAATATGCATTCTTGAGACCATTTCGAATGGTTTCCCATATGATTTTGATATCGAATAATAAAGACCAGTTTTCAATATAAAAGATATCTTGTTCAATTCGATCCTCGATTGAGGTATCTCCTCGTAGTCCCTTACTCTGGGCCAACCCCGTGATTCCTGGGCGGACATGGTGTTTGATCATATATTTCGGTATTTCATCTCGGAATTGATTCACGTAGTAAGGACGTTCTGGCCTAGGGCCAACTACACTCATATGACCAAGCAAAACGTTAAAAAATTGAGGTAACTCATCTAGACTTGTGCGTCTTATAAAAGTGCCAAAAGCCGTTCGTCGCGGATCATTCTTGGTAGACCACCCTGTGTCCATTGTGCCCTCAGGAATGACTTTCATCGAGCGGAATTTGAACATCATGAAGTTGCGTCGGTTAAGTCCTACTCGCTCTTGTTTGAAGATGACGGGCCCAGAAGAAGTAAGTCGTACTCCTACCGCGACAACGAGCATTACCGGAGAAGTTAAGAGGATCGCAGTGAGAGAGAAAAGAATATCGAAAGTTCTCTTCATCAATCGGTTCACCGCAATATCCAGTGGAATGTCGCGAACGTTAATCATCGGCATGCCTGCAAAATTATCAAAATGAGGCCGTGCTGGCAAGTAATCAAAGAAGTCAGGAATGATTAGTGTCCGAACGCCTGCCTTCTCACACACATTGATAATATGCGAATACTTATCGTGAGCATCCAGAGGTAATGCCAGAATGACTTCATCAACAAGATGCGTAGACAAGAACTCTTCCAGTTCGTCGATTCGGCCAAGAATGGGTTTGTATCTTTTCTGTTCACTCTGATCCCAGTGACGGTAATCATCCAAGAATCCAGTCACTTCATATCCAAG
The DNA here is from genome assembly GCF_057334655.1 of Paenibacillus sp. AGC31. Taxonomy (NCBI): domain Bacteria; kingdom Bacillati; phylum Bacillota; class Bacilli; order Caryophanales; family Paenibacillaceae; genus Paenibacillus; species Paenibacillus sp. AGC31. The sequence continues at coordinate 111,851 of NZ_JBHFJH010000002.1, read as the reverse complement.
TTCGGGATAATTTCTAAGGTTGTCATAGAAACGCTTGCCTAGTGATCCAGCACCAAGGATGAGCACAAACTGACGGTTGAAGCCTTTTTTGCGCAAGCGTTTCAGTTGCACTTTCACTATATAGCGATAAAACAGTGTGAATGATACATTGCCAATCATATACATGGCGAGATATGCACGTGAGATGTTTACTTCTTTGAAAAAGAACATCAGGCTCAGCAACATGAAGAAGGCTATGCCATGAGACTGAACGATTTTCCAAAGTTCGTCTACAAATCGTTTTTTTCGCTTGGCTATATACAGAGAGGACATCAGTCCTGTGATAATGGTAAGAACTGCGTAAACCAAGCTCCACATCATATACTTCTCTATAGGTAGTGGATTTTGGTTCGTTAACAGGTCACTCTCAAATTTCAGCCACCAGGCTAGCAAAAATGAAATCTGAATCACGCCAAAATCAGCCGCAATATACAATTGGGTTAGAAATCGTTGATTACGCCGAATCATGGGTTCACCTCGGAAGATGCTTCATTCTCCGCTCTCAGGCGGGTTGCAGTCTGCCCTTGTCGAGAAGGAAGGGACAATTTGCTGCGCAGCAGGGACAAGGTAAATTTGAGAGAGATACCCACCCACACAGCGGTATTCGTGAGTAGATTGTACTTCTTCGCGTAATGTTTGCGGTGGAACACCCACATCGCTCTATGAAACTCATACGTTATTTTCAAAGGTTTACGACGAGCACTGCCGCCCTTATAGTGCACAATATATGTACGCGGATAATAAAAAATGCCCCATCCCGCCTCTTTGATGCGATAACACCAGTCAATATCTTCTCCATACATAAAGAACGTCTCATCCAACCCGCCAACCTGCTCAATCGTCTCACGCCGCACTAGCATGAACGCACCGACAAGACAGTCTACAGGATATTCATCATCCGGACTAAGATGCCCCAGTTGGTATTGATTGAACTTTGGCCGATCCGGGAAAAGACGAGAAATACCGAATGCATAATAAAATGATGCCGATGGTGTAGGAAATCCACGCTTACACGCCTTATCTAAGGAGCCATCCGGAAGAATGACCTTGCAACCAGAAGCACCCATCTCTGGATGACGATCCATGAATCCAACCATAGTTTGCAGCGTATCCGGCTGAATGACTGTATCAGAATTGAGTAACAGGATATAGCGTCCTATGGCTACTTTTATACCTTGGTTATTGGCAACAGCGAAGCCTGTGTTATGGTTATTGGCAATCAATTGCACACTTGGGTAAACCTCACGAATAGCTTCCACTGAGCCATCATGCGAAGCATTATCGATAACAATGATTTCAAGGCGATAGGAGGTGTGAGTAGCATACACTGAAGCCAGACAATCCAGCGTCAGCTGACGAGTGTTGTAGTTGACGATGATGATGCTGGCGTCTGGGGGGTGAACTGTATTGCTGATTTCCGATCCTACCCGCGGAGCACCTATGAATCCAGTCATTGTGTAAAAACTCCTGACATTTTTTTACTGTAACAACAGAATTTGATATTCAAGAATTCATAAAAATCCTTTTTATGAATTCTAATACTAATACTTATTTATTGAAAGTATAGCACATTATTCTGAACGAGAGGAAAGGAGATCTATCACAATTACCACATAATACTAAAATAAACAAACCATTCTCCACTTAATCTTTGAAGGTTGGTCATATTATTAACTCTGCCAACTGAATTTTGATCTAAGACGGATTCATGCATGTAATCGGATTGCATTAAGGCCTACTTTATTTACTATCTATCCTTTTTTTTGTAATATGTTGTTCCTGCTTTAATAAAGGAATTGTCTTCTATAGTGTTTCCGTTAATAATTATAGAGGAAGCCCCTAAGAAACAATTACTACCCACATGAACAAACCCGCAAACGTTTACTCCTGGTGAAAAGAAACTATTATCCCCAATTGTTGAATCGTGATTTATGATTACACCTGGCCAAATAAAATTCGCTTCCCCCAACTTAGCATTGAAATCTACGACTGAACCAACAGAAATTATGGTTCCCCTTCCAATACTAGCTGATTTACTGACATATGCTCTGGGGTGAATCAGCGATACCACTTCGTAACCCTGATTGATGATTTTCTCGTATACATCCCACCTGGCTGCCAAATTGTTGTATCCAATGGCTATTGCAATTTCATATTCATTTGGACTATATTTTTTGATAACATCCTCAAAAGAGCCGAGAACTTCCGTCCCTCCATTGAAATCATCAATAAATCCAATAAAATTATGCCCGCACTCCAGAACGAGTTCTCTCACATAACAGGCAAAACTTTGTGAACCATAAATAATCACATTTTTTTCTTTCATCAACTTCCACCACCTCAGTAAGTCCCATAACATATTGGCATATTATTAATTTCATACGTGGTTCTTACCACATTAAAAATAAGGTGCATAAGGTATATTGTTTTTAACAGCTTGCCTACGCCATTTGCCCAATCTACACGGCCTTCCAAACACTAAACCAATTTACTCAGTGCCAGACTGTCTGTAAGATAACTACATATGAAAGTTCTTTCACAACACTCCATTTTGATTGATTACTAAACTATAGATTACGGTAGCTATTTATTAATATCCTCCCATACTTTAACCTCTTCGGAAAAAGCATGGAGGATCTACTAAAACAAAGTACCAACTAAATATGATGGATCTAATCTTTTAATTTTGAAATCAAAAAACTTTTCAATCCTTCACGCCAAGGACGCAAATCGTTAAAACTGTTAGTCCGAATAGACAAATGGTCTATCACTGAGTTGCGTGGGCGTGGTGCCGGACGCGGAAAATTTTCGGTTGTACATGGCTCTAATTTTGCTTGAATGCAGATTCCCGCTACAGCTTGCGCTTCCTCAAAAATTGCTTGCGCGAACTCATACCAAGTGCAGGCCCCGCTGTTGGATGCATGATATACACCATACTTCTCCGTCATCATGAGCTCAAGTAGTAGCCCAACCAAATCCACGGTATACGTTGGTGATCCTTTTTGGTCATGGACTACTTGCAGTTTGGGCTTCTCTTGACCAAGCTTCAGCATCGTTTCGACAAAGTTATTGCCATGAAGTCCGTATACCCAGGATGTCCGCACAATAAACCATCTTGACGACAACGTCTGTACTAGTAATTCTCCTGCTCGCTTGGACTTCCCATATACGCTTTGTGGGTTGGTATTGTCATACTCCTGATAAGGCTTATCCGAGCTACCATCAAAGACATAGTCTGTACTGATATAGATGAGCTTCGCTCCTACCTTTTCTGACGCTACAGCAACATTGCGAGTTCCCACCGCATTCACCTTATAAGCTCTATCTGTATCTGTTTCAGCAACATCAACGGCTGTAAAAGCAGCACAATGGATAACTACCTCTGGTCCAAAGGAAACGATGACATCATTAACCTTTGATTGATCAGTAATATCCATCTGATCACGATTGCATGCTAGAATGGAATGTCCCTCCTTTTCCAAAAGCAGCACTACATCCCGTCCTAGTTGTCCGCTGGCCCCTGTAACTAGTACCTTCATTGCTTCGCATCTCCCAAGCGAGAGCCGTATTGTTTGGAGTAATACTGTTGGTAAACCCCCGATTGTATCCGCGTCCACCACTCTTTGTTGTCCAGGTACCATTGAATGGTCTCCTTGATCCCGGTCTCAAACGTGTGCTTCGGCTTCCAGCCGAGTTCGGACATCATTTTGGTCGGATCAATGCCATATCTGCGGTCATGTCCAGGACGATCCTGAACATATTTAATCAGAGACTCTGGTTTGCCAAGCTGCTCCAGAATGGTTTTTACAATGTGCACATTGGTTCTCTCGTTATTGCCGCCAATATTGTACACCTCACCATCCCGTCCCTGGTGGATTACCAGGTCGATAGCACTACAATGATCTTCAACATAGAGCCAATCCCGAATATTCAAGCCGTCTCCATATACAGGCAAGGCCTCATCTGCCAAGGCACGGGATATCATCAGCGGTATCAACTTTTCAGGAAACTGGTAAGGACCATAGTTGTTGGAACAGCGAGTAATGTTTACTGGCAACTCAAAGGTTTCATGATACGCTCGTACAAGTAGGTCTCCACCTGCTTTGGACGCCGAATACGGACTGTTAGGCTGCAGTGGCGTCTCCTCCGTAAACAAACCTGTAGGACCGAGCGAACCGTAGACCTCATCCGTTGATACCTGGACAAACTTGGTGACGTTATGTTTTTTGGCTGCTTCTAGCAGTGCTAGGGTACCATTCACATTGGTCCGCACAAACACATCTGGTTCCAGAATGCTTCGATCCACATGTGATTCCGCTGCAAAGTTAACAACTACATCTATGCCTTGACCGATCAGGAGATCCATCTTGACAGTATCTGTAATGTCAGCTTTGATAAAGGTATGTCGCGTATTACCCTCGAGTGACTTCAGATTTTCTAGATTTCCTGCATAAGTTAAGGCGTCCACATTGATAATTTCATAATCCGGGTGCTTCTGCAGCATATACATCACAAAATTGCTTCCAATAAATCCGGCACCGCCGGTAACGAACAGCTTCATAACATCGAAACCTCCTGTATCTCACTATCCAAAATTGAAGTTGATCTCTGCATCCTGCAAAAATGGGTGTTTCTCGTCCTTCACCGATAAAATAGGATTGGAAATAGGCCAATCTATTCCAAGCGCCGGATCATTCCATAATATGCCGCGGTCATCTTCCGGGGAATAGTATTCGTCCACTTTGTACAAGACTTGGGTGTTTGGCAAGAGAGTACAAAATCCATGAGCAAAGCCCTTTGGTACTAGTAACTGTCGATAGTTATGCTCACTTAGAATAAACCCTTCCCACTGTCCAAATGTTGGCGAACCTCTACGAATATCTACAATTACATCATAGATTCCTCCGGAAATGACTCGAATGAGCTTCGTCTGTGCTTTGGGGTTTAGCTGATAGTGCAAACCGCGTAATACGCCAGCCTGTGCGGACAAGGATTGGTTATCTTGCACAAAGTGGTAGTTGAGTCCATGCTGCTGCATGTGCTGATCATTATAACTTTCCATAAAAAAACCACGATGATCCCCGTGAACCATCGGTTCCAGTAGACTGGCTCCTTGCAGCTTCAAAGGAGTTACTTTCATGAGCAGGTTCCCCCTGACTTAAATTTTCAGTTTACCAAACTCTTCGCTAAAAATTAGCTCTTGGGCAAGTTCATTGGCTTTAGCCAGTGATGCATGCGTACCTGCATCTGTCCACCAACCTTGAAGGACATCGTATGTAAGCTGCCCTTTTTCAATATATGCATTATTAACATCTGTGATCTCCAATTCACCTCTTCCAGATGGTTTTAATGTCTTTATAATGTCAAACACATTGTGATCAAACATATATATCCCTGTTACAGCAAAATTACTTTTGGGTTTTTCGGGTTTTTCTTCGATAGATAAAATACGATCTTCCTGGATTTCAGGTACTCCAAATCGATTTGGATCATTCACTTCCTGTATGAGGATTTTAGCACCGTTAGCTTGAGCTTTAAAATTTTCAACAAAGGGTCCTATATCATCAGCAAATACATTGTCACCTAGAATGACAACCATTTTTTCACTCGCTACAAATTGTTTAGCCAGATTCAAAGCCTGAGCGATTCCTCCAGCTTCATCCTGTACTTTATAAGTAAAAGAGACATTCATCTCGCTACCACTGCCCAGTAGATTAACTACATCTCCCATATGTTCTTTACCCGTGACAATAAGAATATCTTCTATCCCTGCCAATTTAAGTTTATAAACAGAATGAAAAATCATAGGGTATTTACCGACGGGGAGTAAGTGCTTATTTGTTACTTTAGTTAAGGGGTACAAGCGAGAACCAGTACCACCTGCAAGAATTATACCCTTCATTTTAAAAACACCCTTCTATTAATGGTAAAAATTATATATTGCTTCAATAACTTTACCAATATTATTGTCATCTATATTATAATACATTGGAAGTCTTAGGATTTTGTCGCTTTCTGAAGTTGTAAATTTATCCACCCCATGAAACCTACCAAATTGTAAGCCACCAGTTGATGAGTGTAACGGAATGTAATGAAAAACGCTTTGAATTTCTTTACTTCTTAAAAATTGAATTAATCGTGTTCTTTCCTCAAGCGATTTACACTTAATATAAAACATATGGGCATTATGTTCACATTCACCGGGGATAAAAGGGAGTTTGATTAATTCCTCCTGTTGTAATTGCTCTAAGCCGGTGTAATATTTAGTCCAGCTCTCTTTGCGACTGTCATTAATAACGTCCGCCATTTGCAATTGAGCGTACAAAAACGCAGCATTTATTTCGCTGGGTAAATAGGAAGACCCTATATCTACCCAAGTATATTTATCTACTTGACCTCTAAAAAAAAGGGAACGGTCTGTTCCTTTTTCTCTGATTATTTCTGCTCGTTCCACGAACGATGAATCATTCACAAGTAAGGCCCCGCCTTCCCCGCAATTGTAGTTCTTGGTCTCATGAAAACTATAACAACCCATATGCCCAATACTACCTAGGTACCTGCCCTTGTATCGACTCATAACCCCTTGTGCTGCATCTTCAATAACAAGCAGGTTATACTTCTTTGCTATCTCCATAATCGTGTCCATTTCACAAGACACTCCTGCATAATGAACGGGAACTATAGCTTTAGTTCGTGTAGTTATCGCAGCCTCGATCAATGTTTCATCAATATTCATCGTATCTGGACGGATGTCGACAAACACAATGTTTGCACCCCTTAAAGCAAAAGCGTTAGCTGTTGAAACAAATGTATAAGAGGGAAGAATCACTTCATCTCCTTCTTTAATATCAGCTAATATAGCCGCCATCTCCAGAGCATGGGTACAAGAAGTTGTCAGCAATGTTTTAATTGTATCGAATTTAGATGCCATCCATTGGCTGCTTAATTTGGTGAACTCTCCATCCCCAGAAAACCGGCGATTTTCAACAACTCTCTGGATATACTCTTGTTCTTTACCAGTAACTCCAGGTACATTAAATAGTATCATGAGAAAAAAAGCCCCTATCGTTTAGATTCATCACACAACCTCATAAATTAAATATAATTACCCCAGCAATAATGAAGAAACTTGCAATAATCTTTTGTTTAGTAAACCTCTCTTTTAAGAAAATATATGAAAATAGCAGAGTACCCACATAGTTAAGTGCAATGATTATAGTGAAATTTTTCAAGGCTATGAATTTCAACAAATATACCGACAACACGGTCGATATCAAGAAGAGCATATACCCCGCCACTATAGGAAGATTAATAGACACTATAGCCTTATTCTTCTTTCCTTTTACTGCACCTACCTTCAACAAAATTTGAGCAAAGCTGTTGATTAAAATCAATAAGGCACTAACCAATAGAATCATGATTTTTCGCTCTTTATATTTAGGATAATGATGCCTGTCATAATAGTAAGCACTCCGATTATATTATTAAAAGTAACTTCTTCATGAAACAAAAAATAGCTAAAGGCAACAATAATAATATTGTTTAGTGCAGTTAATGGATATGCAAAGGACAGGTCTAGATCCTTTAATGTGCGCTGCCAAAAAATGGCTTGAAAAAACAAGCAAGCTACAGACGATATATAATAACTATTTGTAAAAACCAGTAATACATGACCTTCTCCCACAGTATCTGCTGCAAACTTTGAAAAAAGGGAAGCAGTAGATTGAAAAATTATGCTTAATAAAAGGAAAAGATAGCTTTTTCTTATTTCAAATTTCATTTTTTCTCCAGCCCCAAATATAATAGGAAGCATCCGATCCAGTCTGGAATAACAAATCAAAAATCGTGACATAGTGATCAAAAGGAGGGTGAAATTGATTGTATTCTGGATAATGATTGTAATCCTTATATACTAACTCAATCCCTTCTTCTTCAAAACGAGCATCGTCAATATAGTCCTTGGCAGCGGGCCCTGAAACGTAAAGATCCGTTTCAGATCTGTGGAGCAGTTCCATTAATCTGTCTAATTTTTTCCCTTCACTTCTAAACTCCCTTGAATCCTTAAACGTTGTTGAAATACCTAATATATCTTTAGAAATATATCGAATTAAATATTGATTGAGCTCGGATAGACTACTCCATTTTTGTTCCAAATAAACATGCTCAAGGAAATCTTTATACAATTTAAAATACGGCGCTTTTGAATACAACGCACTTATCGTTTTATAGTGCTTTACATTCCAATTCGAATTAGGCAACATCACTTCACAGATCAAGGAATCATTCGAATTATTCACGGGGATTGTAAGCCACTGAGCACCCGTCGTGCTTTTGACTTTATTGCGATTTCTCCAATCGTTTTTTGTATACTGAACATCGTCATAGAAGATGAATGTGTCCACATCATTAATGATATCGAAATAGCCTTTCCACGGTAAATAATTCGATTGAAGCACAGCTACTTTGTTCATAATTCATCCTCACTTATTTTTATACTTAAAAACATTCACACCCATTTACACCAATCTCATATAATTGAATAAACAATCCTTTAATTCCAATCACGTTTCGCTTCCCTGTTCATATACTTTTCTAACAACAGAGACTGGCCGATCTTTAGTCTCATTGAAAATTTTGGATACATAGACCCCTACTACTCCTACGGAAAAAATAATAAGACCACTCATTAACCATATAGAAACCATAACACTAGTCCATCCACCTATCACTGATTGGAAAAACACCTTTCGGAACACTAAAAATATAGCATAGACGAACGAGAAAAAAGCAATTAAAGAGCCACTTGCCATAATAAGCAGAAGAGGCCTGCTGCTAAAAGAAGTAACCCCATCCATCATGAGTGTCAACTTCCTAATTAAATTATAGGAACTTGAGCCTTTGTAAGTCTTTTTTATGGCATAAGACTTCTGTCTGTACCCTACTTTTTCAAACATCGCTGCTAAGAAAACGTTTTGATCTTTGAACTCCAATAGACTACTCACATAACGTTTAGTCATTATACGAATCGTACAAGGGTTTTTAGGGATTTTTTCATCCGAAATCGAATTAAAAAACTTATAAAACAAATCCCCAGCGATTTTTCTATAGAAGGTCCCTTCTCTTTCGCGCTGTACCCCGTAAATAACATCGTATTCTCCGTTCCCCCGTAACCATTCATTATAAAACAATTCCAGATTCTCGGGTTCCTCTTCTAGGTCACAATCCAACAAAAATATCAAATCACCTCTAGCATAAGAAAGTCCACTTAAAATGGCCTTATGATGACCAAAATTTTTAGATAAATCTATTACTTTCACACAAGGATCCTGTTGTTGAATTTTTATTGCAACATCTAAGGAGTTATCCGGAGAACCGTCATTTACCATGATAATTTCATGAGATAATCCAAGTTTAGTGATATTTTCTTTTATTCTTGCATAAAATTCAGGAATATACGCAGCGGAACGGTACATTGTAGTAACAATAGAGATATTCATAATTACTCCATTCTTGAAAATTAATTACCTTTAACAACTAATTAACCTTAAGGCTATTAATTATTAAAGATAACTCCCTTGTATCTTCTCCAATACCAATTTTATTTGGAATGAACGATTTATCTGATTCCAAACGTAATTCCATTTCTTCATTTTTCTCCAAATCATACTTTAATTGAAATTGCCCTTTTTCTAAGAACTCTGTCCGATATAACTGGTTATTAATATAGATTCTAAGTGTAGCCTTTTGTGAATTATCCGGTAAACTACCATTTATATCTACAATGCCTTTACTTCCAGTTGTAATCAATGCGGTTGCTTTTTTGCTTATCCACCTGTAACCTCCTTCATCATTGTACCAACCATCTAAATACTCAACATCATTACTCAATTTTTTTTGAATTTCAGCAAAATCAATTTTAATTAGATCATACTCATTGTCAGCTATTATATTTCCGTTAGCTTGACTTGAAGATCTTATTTGATCAAGTAAATTATAAACCAATGGCCATTCTCCAGAATTAGAGTGAGGCATTATTATATATTTCGTATCATTCCATTTCAGATATTTAATCAAACTTTCCATATCAGAGAACACTTTAGAGTTACCTAAATAATCGGATGCCGAAGCGTTAACAGTTTCCATTCGACATGAAAGCTGATTCAAGGCGACATCATCACCAAAGCCCAAGCATTTCTCCATGTTCCCAGTATTTTTTAAATAATTCTCAATACCTAACATACCCTTATATTCGAATAGTTTACGTTCAAATTTTTGTGTGTTATTTTCGTGAACCGGAAGTTGTAATGGTGAGAGGCCATAACTCCACGATGGATGTGATATAAACATGGTCAAAAATTGTAAAGGCACAAATAGAATAAGTGAAACTAACACTACTTTTCTTAATTTGAGCATTGAAACTGTCGAAATAAATTTAAATAAACCTATCATTGATAAAATCAAAGGAATTTGATAAACATTACCATCTCCTCCGTTTGGCAATGTAGTTCCATAATACAACCACGCAAGGAAAACTGGTAATACTAAAAGAAGAAAGCTATCTTTTGATATTCTCTTAACATTGCAAACATTAAAAACCAAGAAAAGAAAGAATAAAAATAAAAATATATTTCCAATCCAGAGCATTATTACGTGCCCAAAGGGTTGAGGATCAAGAAACATATGATACCAGCGACTAAAAATATCAGTTAACTTAAAAGAAGCAGATGTAGAAGTATCACCAACATTTTTCATAAGAAAGGGATACTTCACTTTAAACCCTAGAAATTCCCACAATCCACCCACTATTGGATACATAGGAACCCCCGTTATCCTGTATGTCCGATAACAAATCCCTATAAATACAGCAACTGAGACCACAAATAGTGTTAAATAATTATAATTAGTACGAACTCCACGAAGTATTGTTTTGATACCAAACAACTTCCCATTAATCATTAAATAAATTATAACTCCAAATATAACGAGTGGCGCATACAATATGCTCGTTGACTTTCCGCCTAGAGAAAGAATAAAAGCAATTATCGCTATCCAGAAATATCCTGTTTGAACGTTATCCTTTGTTTGCAAACTAATAATCCATCTCCATATATAGAGAGACCCAAGAAGAACTAGTGCAGTAGAAAATAAATCTGTTTTAGCTGTTGAGGCCATATTGGAAAGAGCGGGCATACAGCTTATTAAAGAGGTAAAAAACAGAGATTTAAATTTATCTAAATTTAGTTCTCTTAGTAAAGAATAAATAATGAAAATTATAAATAAATAAAACATAACATTTATAGAAAGAATGTAACTATAATTCCCTAAATTACTTAGCGGAATACTAAATAGCTCAAAGAGCTTAGGATACACATGTACGAAACTCAAAAAACCAAGATTGTCAAAAAAGGAACTATTACCAACTAGAACCGCTTCTGGTCGTAAACCGTACCACACAGAATCATATTCATATGCTAATAAAGTATTAGATTTTCCGAATTGAACCAAAACCAAAAGCAATAAAAAAAAGGAAAGCAACAACTCTCTTGGATTAAGTTTTGTTGCTCTAATATAGAGACTTATAACAAAAGGAGTATTAAATCCATTTAGGAAACTTGCTAATGTTAAAACTACAGTTATTATTCTCAAATCACTAAAGGTTCCGAAGTTAAAATAAGAACTGACAATGGCTATAAAACTCCATATTAGGAATCCAATCAAGAAAAATACTAAGTACTGATTCTTATTATCTTTGATGAATAAGTATTTTGAAATTGACCGTCCGACCGATATCATAGCTTCAAAATACAATAAAACAAGAAGTGCAGATACGAACACCCCATGAAAAATCAAAAAAATAACACTAACTAAGGTCGCAAAAAAAGTACTCCAGTACCCTTTTAAAAACAGGACACATGCCAGAAATAGAAGTGCAATCAATGAAATCTCTATAACTCCATGAATTGTTTCTGGTTGAACTAACTGCCATTTATATACTTTATATATAATATTTTTAAAAGTAGTGAACTGTAACAATAACGAAATCGAGATTATCGAAACGAACAACACATAGTATTTTTTCTTCTTAAGGCTGTGAATAACTTCCTCCATATGTTCCTCCAATCATAAAATCAATAAAAGAATAATGAATGCGTAATCTATATTCCAAATGAAAATTTATGAACTCAAAGAATACAAACAACTTTATAGAATTCTCAAAATTTATATCATTAGGACTCACACAGAAAATAATTCATAATACCCACAAATAAAAAACTTAAAATAGCCACGCTGTTCGGAGTAATGAATCACAATCTCAGCAAGTTGTGAAATGAAGAGTTCTATATCATTAATTTTCCAACCTTATCCAAAGACTTCTTTTGGGTCATAGTAACAACAGACGCGGGCTGGAGGCATCAATCTGTCCTACTGCTTTTTTCCTCGAACAATTATTTCACTTGGATCTTACTGATCAGTGCACTCATCTTACGCTGATCCTCGCTAGCTTGATCAGGAGAATGAACATCATTGAATTCCATTAGTATTATAGAATTTCCTTTCCCGTTACTAATGGGTATGTCAAGAAAAAAGCCTTCACCGATTACAAGTGCAGTATTGTATATCTCCTCATCATTTAAATATACTTTTATCGAATTTATTTCAGTAAATGTATCTGGAACAAAACCATCAATTAACAAATGACCATTGGTCGGCAAGTCAAGAACAATACCTGCCTGCTTTGCAACCCAACGATATTTCTCACTATTACTCTGGGGAAGCCAATCTCCTTTAAGAATATTCTGATTCTTTGTATATGGAAATTCGATAGCTGTAGGCTGTGATTGATAAGTAAGAAATATCGTAGCAGCAACTATAAGATAAGCGCCAAACTTGATCCAATTCATACGAAAGAAGTAACCGGAAACCTTAGCTATCCAACCATTCCAATGGTTATTCAATTGTAACATTGTCAAAGTAAGATGCTCCCCAAAAAAATTTCGTTTTTTGAAAAGAAGAGCTCTTTTTTCTATTACATACCATGAGATAACAGCCAAAATGTATGTAATTGGAACCGAAATTAAGAAGTTCAACCATACATAGGTGCTTCCTCCATAAAAATAAGTCACCATTTGTTGAACAGGGAAAGCGTACAAATACAAACCGTAAGAAAAATCTCCGTATTGGGTCAGTACATGCGCTCTGGATTTAGGTAAATAAGCGATATAAAGAATCAAATATGTTCCTGCAATAACAAAGACAGGCTTAAAGCCCTCATTGAAAAATGAAATCAATAATAATGAAAGGCTGAGCATTGCTATCTCTTTTTTTATTATGATTACATCCTTGAATAAATAAACTATGCTTCCTGCCATAAAATAAACAGATAATTCAATCAAAGTCTTAATTTCCATACCAAATAAATGTCCACTATTAGCAAGCAGGGAATCACCCAACGTATAAAAATAATACAAAATAACAGAAAATGAAAGAACTACATACTTATACCTTAGAATCCCTAAGAATCCTAGAAGGCCCACTAAAAGATAACAAATGAATTCAAATGGAATAGTCCATAAAGATCCATTAACTACTCCTTTATATACATTACTTTCGAATACCCCAGGTAAACTCCACTGCATAGGAAACAAGAAAACCGCTTTAAGATATTGCACAATTCCTTCACTTGTAAAGTAGTCTGCTAACGGAAGTTCTGTAACTATCGGTCCTATGATAAATACAGAAAATAGCAGAACCCCCATTAAACCAGGGAAAATCCTTAGGAGCCTAGATTTAAGAAATACAATTAAATTATTAGAATGTAAATAACTTTGAGTGATCAGCAATCCACTTATTACAAAAAATATAAATACAGCCAAGTTTCCAAAATTAATTTGACCGTTCGAGAAACGACTTAACGGTTCACCGGATCCATCACCCGACAATGGATAAGCATGAGAAAAAATTACAAGTATTGCTGCAACCACTCTGATGAGATCAAAATAGTTATTTCTCCCCATCAGCAGTTCACTTAACCTACGCGATACGTCCTGTCTTTTATCACCATTCACTTTATTCATTCTATACTCCCAACATTGTTGATTTAAGTATCAACTTCTGACCACATCATCTTCCCCAATGTACTCCCCTACTTGAACCTCAATTAAATGTAAATCGATCTTCCCTGGATTCTCAACCGTATGATCATCGCCCATATGAATGAAGGTTGATTCATTTCTTCGAAGCAGGGACTGTTCCCCATTCACTGTAATTAAAGCAGTCCCGCTTACAACGATCCAATGCTCATTACGGTGGAAATGTTTTTGCACGCTAAGCTTTTCTCCTGGCTTCACCACCACTTTTTTAATCTTATAGTTCGGTGAAATGTCTAACTCCGTATGATTTCCCCACGGTCTGTATGCAGTAACGTGGTTATCGCAAAGATTAGATTTTCTTCGTTTCAGTTCAGTAACGATTTCTTTTACTTTTTGAGAGGATCCTTGTTTGGATATCATTAATGCATCAGGCGTATCTACAATCATGAGATCTTCCACATCGATGGTTGCAATCATCCTGTCATTTGACAGGATGAGATTTCGCGAAGAATTAACGCTAATATAATGATCAGCCAGAGAATTACCTGCCTCATCTTTGGGCAGTTGTTCATATAAAGCTTCGAAGCTGCCAAGATCGGACCATCCAATGTCGGACGAGACGACTTTTACATTTGTACTGTATTCCATAACCGCATAATCTACACTGTTAGAAGGTATGGCCTCCATCTCTTCTTTGGATATGCGAGTGGTGTCATAATGCACTCTTGCATTGTTGAAAGCCAGGAGCGTTCTATCATAAATCTCATTGGCTGAGGCCTCTAATTCCTTGAGGAATACCCCTGCTTTAAATAGAAACATTCCGCTATTCCAATAAAAGTTTCCTGATTTCAAATACCTTTCAGCAGTTAATAGATCTGGTTTTTCTTTAAAGGAAACCACAGTCTGACCATCCGCTTCTATGTATCCGTAACCTGTTTCAGGATAATTCGGGTTAATCCCAAAGGTTACCATGTATCCTTCAAGAGCAAGTCCCTTGGCTGTTTCGAGACAACGATTATATTCTTGCTGATTTTGAACAACATGATCAGATGGTGTAATCAATACCAATTCATCTTCTTCTGCAGCAAAACAAGCCAAAGCTATAGCCGGCGCGGTATTCCGGCCGACTGGCTCCAGGATAAATTTATCTGCTTTCGTCTCTAACTCATTAAGATGATCTAATGCCAGGAAATACTGTTCTTCGTTAGATACAATATATGTTTGATCACAAAGGGAGGCATTTCTCTCCACGGTCATTTGAAATAAAGAGCGGTCTCCTATCATTTTATTAAATTGTTTAGGATACAAAGTTCGAGACAGCGGCCATAACCGGGTACCATTCCCTCCGCATAACACAACATTTATCATATTCGTATCTCCTAGTCTTTAAAATCGAGAGCAAGGATCTTACTAGCAGCCTCTCGCGTGAAATATTTTTCTATATATTGGACTGATGCTTGGAAATGGGCATTCCACATCGTTTCGTCTTGATACAATTGAATGACGGAATGAGCAAACTGCTGTGCATCATTGGCTATTGTCATTACTATCTCAGACTCTTCCAATCCTTCTGAACCGATTGATGTTGTAATAACAGGTACTTGATAATAAATCGCTTCGACTACTTTTCCTTTAACGCCCGCTCCATAACGTAGAGGCACAATGACAAGCTTGGACTGATTATAATATCTCTCTAGTTCTTCATCGGATACAAACCCAGTAACGATTACATCCTCTGCGGATCTTGCTTTTAAATCATCAGGAGGATTCGAACCCACAATATAAAGCTTCACATTTGGAATATCCCTCTTGATGGTATCGAAGATCTCATCCAAAAACCATACGATTCCGTCATAGTTCGGAGCATGGTTAAAACCACCAACAAATAGCAAATCTTTTCTAGCATCAAAACCCTCAATCTTTTTAGCGTAATTATAAGAATGTTCATACGGAAATAGCGGAATATTTCTTACTGGTTTATTTGGGAACTCATTTTGAAGCAGTGATTGTTCATACGAACCTACAACATGAATAACATCAGCATCATTAAATAGGGAAAACTCCATTTTCTTCCATTCTTCTGAGGACTTTATAAGATTTGTATTTCCCGTTAATTCATAATTTCTCATTTCTCTAAGAAAATGAAGATCGTGGCCGAAATAGATGATTTTCGCTGAAGTGAATTTCTTAAACGTTTCCATGTATTTTATAGAAATATGTGGACGATTAAGATAAACATAATCAATATAGGCACCATTATTTTTTATCCATTTGTTTATATTTTTCGCATAATAGTCTCCATACAAGACTTCTATTCCCAGTTCTTGTAAGTTCGAAGTGTAAGGCTCATGTTTAAAGAAATTATCTCCTATGAAAATCACATGGAAACCCATCGAAACAAATAACTGTAAATAGAAATACGTCGCTCTACTACCTGCATCTTTGTCATAATGCGGCACATAGTGGTCCACGACTACAATG
This sequence comes from Paenibacillus sp. AGC31, assembly GCF_057334655.1. Classification (NCBI taxonomy): domain Bacteria; kingdom Bacillati; phylum Bacillota; class Bacilli; order Caryophanales; family Paenibacillaceae; genus Paenibacillus; species Paenibacillus sp. AGC31. The sequence continues at coordinate 95,241 of NZ_JBHFJH010000002.1, read as the reverse complement.
GTTTTTCTACCTCCAGATCTGTCTCTTGCCCAAAAAATATGTTCTGCATTTGGAAAATGTTCTTGCTTCAGCACCGACTCCCATTTATGCAAAAACTTCTCTTTATTTTTGATCTGATAGCTTTTAATCCCACTGTTTGTATCTGTCCCATGAGATATTCCTTCGAAATGGACAATGACAGATTTGGGTTGGAATACAACTTTATATCCTAAATCCCTAATGGAAAACGCCAGATCTGTATCTTCAAAATAAGCGGGCACATAGCGCTCGTCAAATCCGCCCAAATCCTTCCATATATTGTGTCTAACTAAAATTGCCGCCCCTGAAATGTAGTCAACTTGCTTCACATAGTTGTATTCTGGCTTGTTTGGATCGTCCAATCTTCCGAAATTCCAACCACTCGCATCATTCCAAATAATGCCGCCTGCTTCCTGTTGTCTACCATCCGGATAAATCAACTTGGATCCTGCCATTCCAATTTGGGAATCTGAGTCCATCAGTTCCACTAGTGAACTTAACCATTTAGGCTGTACATTCGTATCGTTGTTCAGGAAAAATAGATATTCTCCTTTAGCACACGCCGCTGCATTATTGCAGTTAAGTAGGAACCCACGGTTAACTCCATCTCTTACTACTCTAATGTTAGAAACATATTCATTTATCTTTACGGTATCATCATCGGACATGTCATCGGCAATGATTATTTCGTAGGTTACATCAGTGGTGTTTTCAAGAATGGACTCCAAACAAAGATACGTATATTTCCATTGATTATACACAGGAATAATAATGGACACTCTTGGCTTCTCTTCAATTGGGAAGCTCAACTGTTCAAAATTCACAATGTCAGGCTCTGCAACTTGAAGAGTTGGAAGTGGCGTTTCATTATGTTTCTCAATATAGTTATTAATCCTGCCGTTAATTCGACCCGTGTCTTCCGCTTTTAAATAATATTTAAGTTTCCGAAAATTGGCTTTGTTCAAGGCGGATAACATGATTTGAGGTCTTTTTATAGTCATTTTGGTGAGTTTTAACAACATACGACGCTTGCTGTTCGTAGGAACCAGACTATCACGCAACCTATAATAACTGCTCAGAACTTTCCAACCGCTGGACTTGTAAATATTTTGGAGTGTCCTCTCTTCTTGAAGCAATAGATCGATATGCCCTTTCTGGTTCTCGATCCGAACTAAGTGTTCACTCACCTGCTGTGAGAGATATTCGTTCTCTTTTTTCACTTTTTGAAGTTCGTTCTCGGCCTCCTGCTTTGTGCCGTAAAGTTCATCAAGTTTCTTTTGAATTGCCTCATATTCTTTATTAGAATGTTCTAATTGAAAATTTAAATCTTCTTTCACATTCTTCATTTGCGCGAGCCTTATCCGGATTGATTCGAGTTGCTTATACTGTTCTCTTAAAAATTCAACTTCTTTGTCTTGAAGAGAAATATGATTATTCCGTTCTTCAACTTCATCCTGAAGAGTGATAACTCGTTCAATAAGATTTTGATATTGCCCTGACTGTACATTAATGGAGTATGCAGGTTCGGCATTCTGAGAATCATTAGAGCAAAATGCAATCATATACTTTTCATAAAATCCCTCTTTTTGCTCCTGTTCTTGCATAAAAAATTCAGTCTCTCTTGCGGTTGAAGGGTTATCGATTAGTGATACCACTTCGAAACGCTGAGAGACCATATTTACATAAATAAAGTATTCTTTTAGCAGTTCAAAAAATTCTTCTTTATATAATTCTTTCACATGAAAATTGTTACTGTATCCTCTTTGATCAGAATAGTATTTCTTGTTCGGGGTAGAGATAATGAAGGTTCCATTTTTCTTCAACAACCGTTGAACCTCTTTCAAAAATGCTAACTGCATTTGTTCATCTACATGTTCCAATGTTTCGAATGAAACAATGATGTCAAATGAGTGATCAGGAAAGGGCATATGATCTATACTCGTTACAAAGTAATCCAAATTATCCTTCACATATCTATTCTTCGCATGATTAATTGTCTCTGAATCAATGTCTATACCGATAACCTTAGCCGCGGAATTAGATAATAAAAATGAACCATAACCTTCGCCACATGCGGCATCCAGAACTGATTTATTTTCGACTAATTGATTTAGCATATTGTACCTTTGAGTATGCTCAATCTCTAACTCCTCATCTGATTCATTAGGTATAAATCGCTCCCCCGTAAAATCCAAGTTTATCCCCACTTTCTATACGATTGCTGAAAAAGAAACATCTTTCAAACACAGAATACCACTAACAGATTCATAGCCGAGAGGTAACACTTCAACGACCAAAGCATCGTGGACCCAGCTATGTTGCTTATGTTCTTGTTGCGTCCCGGAAGCAATTGCTGGCGATATTGTATAAGAACCATGATTAAGGCTTGGGAATCGGAAACCAAAGCTAAAAACGTAACTTTCACCAGGCTGAAGTGACTCGATTTCGTCTCCAAGGATATAATTGTTTGTTTGAACAATAATATTTCCAAGTCGATCCTTCATTGAAAAACCAACAATGGGATAATCAATAATTTCATAAATATCCAGTCTAATCAGGACTTCCACTTCTTGCTCCGCTTCTACAAGAGTGACCTTATCTTGCCCGTTGGCTTCAAACATTGATATTCCAGTGATAACTGCTTTTTCATCACCCATCATATCTAGATTACCTTGTAATGAATCTACCAAGTGTGCCTTCGAAGAACCAGTAAACTCTTCCCCGGAATCAGAGAACTCACTAAGATCTAGCTTTTTGTAATTAGCGCCAATCATAAACGCTTGGTATTTTTTTGAGATGTCTCTTGGCGAACCTTCCTCCACAAGTTTCCCCTCATTGATCCATACAACTCGATCACAATACTTGTTAATTACTGACATATCGTGAGTTACAAACAAAATGGTCTTCGTTTGCTTCAGCTCATCAATTTTTCTGTAACATTTCTGCTGGAACCGTAGATCACCAACACTAAGTGCTTCGTCTACGATCAATATATCAGGGTCAACGTTTATGGCTACTGCGAAAGCAAGTCTTACAAACATACCACTGGAATATGTTTTAACTGGTTGGTATATAAATTCACCAATGTCCGCAAATTCCAAAATCTCGTCAAGCTTCAACTGCATTTCGTCCCTGGAAAAGCCCATTATCGTTCCATTTAGATATATATTCTCCAGTCCTGTAAGATCAGGATTAAAGCCTGCTCCCAGCTCTAATAACGCAGAAATACTACCTTCTACATGAAGTGAACCGGATGTTGGGGTGAGTACACCCGTAATCATTTTAAGTAACGTAGATTTGCCAGATCCGTTTTTACCAATAATGCCGAGACATTCCCCTCTATATACCTGAAAATCAAGATGATCTAGCGCAGTGAATTTTTTATGATATATTTTGTTTGAAAAATGTAAAGCTTCTTTCAATCGATCTATCGGCTTATTATACAGTTTATATTGTTTAGTTAGGCCTTTAGCCTCAATCACATAATTGTTCATTATATTCCACCCTTAGAGAACATCAGCAAAATGCGGTTTCAGTTTGCGATATAAGAAGTACCCCACTACAAGTGTAACAAGAGTAAACGACCAAAAATAAATTGTAAGTTTCATGTCTTGCCAGAACCACTGCCGATAAATAAATACTCTCCGGTAACCGTCTGTAATATAGTACATAGGGTTAGCCTTAAAGAGAAACATGTATTTTTCTGGAATCATTTTTAGTGGATACATAATTGGAGTTAACCAAAACCCAAATTGAACGATCAAGGCCACAATCTGTGCGGTATCCTTAAAAAAAAGAAGCACTGAGCTTGTTATCCAAGATAGACCTACAACAAGCAATACTGTAGCAATCAGATAATAGAATATTTGGAGATAGTATAGCGTGAATTCATATTTATATATTGTAAACATGAGTATAAGGAAAACTAAAAAAAACAAATGGACAAACAATGAAGAACAAATACGAATAATCGGCAGTATCTCTAATTTAAATACAACTTTCTTAACGAGAAAATTGTTGTCGGTCACGGACGTAGTTGCCGTTTGAAATGCATCTGAAAAGAAATTCCAAGGAATCATGGCACATATCAACCACAGGATAAAAGGTGCATCATCTACTGGAGTTGATCTAAACCCAACTTGAAACACAAACCAAAACAATAGGATAGTCACCAGAGGCTGGATAAACGCCCATACAGCACCGAAATAAGATCCCAGATACCTTTTTTTGAAGTCACTTTTGGCCAAATCAAAAATTAGCCTTCTCATCTTTACAAACTCCGAATACATATGTTAAGTCCTCACTCACTTTTTATTTGAAGTGGAATAGCTGAATAATCCTATGTTAGAATATTGTCGTATCTACAAGAAAAGGAGACTCAAACCTTGTCGAATCCAGTATACGGGAAACAAAGGAAGACGTCGAGCAAAGTAAGTACTAGCTCAACTTCGCCTCTACTATGGACCCTGACCATAGGACTGATCATATTTTTACTCTGGTCCGCTTTTCAAGTTGCGCTATTCAATGGGCAATTGCTGCAATTTGAAGCTCCCATTTATTGGGCGGTTGCAATCACTACCCTCCTATTTATCATCTGGGTGGCCATTTACTTCAAACAAATCAAGTTAGAAACACAGCAAGATTGGCTCAAAGTGGCCGTGCTATTGATTCCACTTACCTATGTACTATCCCTCATCAATGCTGCATCGGAATATTTGGCAGTCAATATGATCCTCATCCAGTGCATTTATGCGATAATTTTTGTGATGATGATGTACCTGCTTCAAAACAACAAAATCAATCATATCATACAATCTTCTTTAATAGGAATTGCATATGTTATTGTGGGTTTTGGTTTGTTAAACTGGCTGGGAGCCTTCAGTTTCGCAGGCAAGCTGGTGGGTTGGTTTTCTGCAGGAGTTATTAACGGTGTATACAACCAAGCGATCTGGAATGATTCAAATGGACCACGACTTGCATCAGTATTTCAGTATCCTAATACATACGCCGCATTCCTGATGGCATTTTTATTTATCACCATTTTTAGTATGATCCGTTCCAAAAAAGTGTACACGCAGTTTCTACATAGTTTTATGCTTGTACCTATTATTTTGTCGCTACTGCTGACACTTTCCCGGACTGGGCTTGTCATGCTTCCGATTGTGTTCGTTATACTGTTATTATTGTTAAAACCCGCTAAACAAATTCTATGGTTTATCTATAGCGGAGTAGCCGCAATCGGCACACTGGTTGTATTGAATCCAATAAATACAGCAGGACTTGAATTGCAACTGCAATTTTCCGGCTCACTCGCAGCCAAGGGTTGGATTTATCTGATAGCAGCATCCATCATTGTGGCAATAGTAAGTTGGGTTATCCAGCGTTGGATCGCACCACAACTAGAGCATGGCATTCAATCCTGGTCAGCTCGAAAAGGCTCCAGTTTATGGATTCCACTAGGATCTGTTATTCTCACAGTTGTTGTTTCCGTGCTTCTGCTCGGTACGAGTGTGCGAAATATTTTACCTGATAGCATTAGTACACGACTTGAAAATACTAATTTCCAACAACACAGTGTACTCGAGCGAATTACGTTTTATAAAGATGCCACAAAACTATTTGCTGACTATCCAATCATAGGTGCGGGTGGTGGAGCATGGACCACTTTGTATGAAAAGTACCAGAACAATCCTTATGTCAGTGCTCAAGCACACAACTTCTTCATGCAATACCTCGTAGAAGTTGGGATCATTGGATTTGTTATCTTTATGGCATTTATACTCTTTGTTTTCTATCAGTATGTGCGTGCTTTTTTAAGGCGTAGTGAAGAAGAGCGTGAATCCCATTTTGTGTACTTTATCCTGTCCATGTCCATTCTGATACTGAGTTTACTCGATTTCAATATGAGCTATGTCTTTATTGGAATGTTGGTATTCCTTGGCCTCGGCGGTATGACTGCTGCGATGGATCCCAAACCACTACGTCGATTGAAGTTTAGCAAATCTGCGGTACGTGGGATCTACAGTGTAATTGCCGGGATAGCAGCAATTGTCCTGCTCATTACATCCGTTCGCTTCCTGCAAGCAAATCATTACGCTTACGAGGCGAAAAAGGTAGCTCAAACTAGCCAGGACTTCCAAGAGATAAAGGTGCCACTCGATAAAGATCTATCGATTCGCAGTACACACACAGATTCATTGCTAATGCTTAGTTCCCTCTATCAACAAGGCTTTCAGCAAACACAAGATGATCAGTTCTATTCGAACTCCATACAGTTACTCCAACGTGGTCTTGAAGCAGAACCATTTAATAAGAACATGGTTAAACAACTCATGAGTCTATATGAAATGAAAGGGGAATCTGTCCAAGCCTATAATCTCAAAAAAGAATATGCCAACAACTATATCTGGGATATGGATTGGTACGAAACACTGATAAGCCGCTCATTTGATCTAGGATATCAAGCACTTGGACAAGGCGATACAGCTAATAAGGAATCTTATTTCACTTCAGGTGTTGAAGCCTATCAGCATGTTGTTGATGGAGTAGAACATCTACAGACTCTCCCTGAAGGACAACTTCAAGGGCAGCCGTTCGAGCTGACCCCAACAATGATTCTGAACGCGGGAAAAATAAAATACATGTTAAACGATTCAGCTGGAGCTGCTTCTATCCTTAAGGGTGGGATTGCAGAGGATCTGACCGATGCTACCAACCGTGAAATTGCTCGTTGGTACCTTGCCGCTCTAACGAAGGATGGGCAACAAGATCAAGCTATATATGATAAGCTTATCGCTGTCGCACCTAACGAAGCAGACGAGATAAAACAGATAGCAGAACTGAATTTCTAATAAAATGCACTACTAGTAGCTCCATACAAAAAAGGTTTGCCCTCTTCAATAAACTGTACCCTATAGAGTAGATACTTTAAAAAAGTCTCTCTATGGGGTATTTTTGTTATATACCATGTACGAGACAAGGACGGAGAACGATTAATGAGTAAGAAAACATTTACAACAAGCGAACTAGAGCAACTTGCTACAAATCCCTATGTGAAGTCTGTTTCGACCAAGGGAATCACTTATACGGACGAGTTCAAACAACTCTTTATTACATTAAATCAGCAAGAAAGGCTGCCAAGAGAGATCTTTGAGACTTGTGGATTTGACGTTCAGATCATTGGGATGACTCGGGTCAAAGCCGCAGCTGACCGATGGAGAGCCAGTTACAACGAGCAAGGAGCTCTAGGCTTACAAGATACACGAGGCAAACATTCAGGAGAGTCTCTAAAACGTGAGTTAACCTTGGCAGAAAAGAACGCGAAACTCGAAGCACAGATTCACCTGCTCCAAGCAGAGAATGAACTCTTAAAAAAGATTCGCCTGGCCGAACGGGGGTGGAACCACGAGTAAAACTAACGTCTAGTCTTCGATACAGGTTAATCCGAACCGTGATTGAGAAATACCATCTTCAGCGAATGGTAAGTGTTCTGTGTGAGACCGCCGAGGTCTCCAAAAGCGGATACTACCGATACTGGAGCACTTCAGCCATTCACAGACGCACGAAGAAGGAACAGGTTGATGAGGAAATAGGTGTGTACATCCGTCGAGCCTTCCAATTTAAGAAACGTAACAAGGGCGCTCGCTCCATTAAGATGACGCTGCAAGGACAATTTCAGATCATGTGGAATCTCAAGCTCATCCGAAGAATCATGAAAAAATACGATATTGTATGTCCTCATCGACGAGCTAATCCCTACAAACCAATGATGAAGGCAACCCATGAACATCGAACCATGCCTAACCTGTTACAACGCAACTTCAAACAAGGCATCCCGGGCAAAGTACTTCTAACAGATATTACATACTTAAGTTACGGCCAAGGGAAACGCGCCTATCTGTCCACCATTAAGGATAGTTCCACCAATGAAATTTTGGCTTATCATGTGTCGGAGCGAATGACGATGGATCTGGCGACAAACACGTTGCTTCACTTACAGAAAAATCGCAAATTCAAGAAGAGTCGTAATGCCTTCATTCATTCCGATCAAGGTACACACTACACTCATCCGGATTTTCAGAAGAAAGTGAAACGGATGGGGCTTGGACAATCCATGTCCAGACGAGGAAATTGTTGGGATAACGCACCGCAGGAGTCGTTTTTTGGTCATTTTAAGGACGAAACTTCCTTAAAGAGCTATGCCACGTTAGACGAAGTCAAACGTGAAGTTAAAGCCTATATGACCTACTATAATCACTATAGATACCAGTGGAACCTAAAAAGGATGACCCCTGTACAATACAGAGATCATCTTCTTGAAGCCATATAGTTTTTTTTAGAAATGTCCTTTACATAGGGTACAGTTTATCAAAGGGCAAACCTTTTTTGCGATCTTATTCATTAGAAATATATTAGTTAGACGCCACTATCTTCTTCAGGTACGCCAACAAATCCTCCCGCAAATCCGGGCGCTGCAATGCGTAGTGAATCGATGTCTCAATAAAGCCCAACTTCTCACCAACATCATGACGAAGTCCGTCAAAATGATATGCGAGAATCTGCCGCTGTTCATTCAATCGGGATAAGGCATCTGTGAGTTGGATTTCGCCCCCGACACCAGCAGATTGTTGACCTAGTATCTCAAAGATATCCGGTGTAAGAATATAACGTCCCATAATAGCCAGGTTGGAGGGAGAGTCTTCGGTCTTTGGTTTCTCAATTAAGCGGCGGGCCCGAAAAACACGATCATCGGTAGGGGTCAGCAACTCTCCGTCTACAATCCCGTAGCGAGATACCTCATTCCAATCGACAGGCTGTACTCCAACAATCGGAGATTGCAGTTCATCGTAGACATCGATCATCTGCTTCAGGCAGGGATGTTCCGCTTCCACAATATCATCCCCTAACAGGACGGCAAAAGGCTCGTTGCCGATAAACTTGCGGGCACACCAAATGGCGTGACCAAGTCCCTTCGGTTCCTTTTGACGGATATAATGAATATCTGCCATCTCGGAGGGTTTGCGTACTTCGTTAAGCAAGTCCCACTTCTGTTTACCAGCCAGATTTTGTTCCAACTCGAATGAGTAGTCGAAGTGATCTTCAATGGCCCGCTTCCCTTTACCTGTCACAATAATGATATCTTCAATGCCAGAAGCGACAGCTTCTTCAATAATGTACTGGATCGTTGGCTTGTCCACGATGGGCAGCATTTCCTTAGGCATTGCCTTGGTGGCAGGCAGAAACCGGGTACCCAGCCCTGCGGCTGGAATAATCGCTTTGCGAATACGCACACGAACCCACTCCTTTTGCTAAACAAGTTGAACTAAAGCATATTTACACTTACTACTCCGATGACAGAACAACCTTCCGATCGCTGTTATCCACAGATTTTTTGATTACCTTTTCTAAAGGTGAAAATCCGGGGATAGCGTATGCTTCCGATGCAGCTTTCTTTCAGAAAGATTTTAGGCGAACGCTCCGCTTCTCCAGCCTTTTTCTGTCCTCTACGTTTCTCGTGTAAATGATTAGTCCCACTTGTAGAGATTCATATATTTAATGATTCTTATTGCTACGATGCTTGGACTCCATTATACCATCAATAATTCGCGAATATCCTGTTCGGATAAGGTCGTCGATCCCCCGTCTCCCGGTTCGATTACTTCGGCAATCAAGTCCTTCTTCCGCTGCTGAAGTTCCAAGATCTTCTCCTCGATCGTACCTTCGGTAACCAGACGGATGACTTGCACCACTTGTTTCTGTCCCATGCGATGGGCACGGCCAATTGCCTGTTCTTCCACGGCGGGATTCCACCATAGATCATATAATATAACGGTATCTGCACCCGTTAAGTTTAGTCCTGTACCGCCAGCTTTCAGGGAGATTAAGAACAGTTCAGCTTCGCCCTCATTAAATCTCTGGCACATCTCAACGCGGCTCTGTGCAGGGGTCTGACCATCGAGGTAGAAAAGATTCCTTCCCTGTGCCGAGAGGGTCTGACGAATCAGATTCAACATGCTCGCAAATTGGGAGAAGATGAGAATTCGTTTCCCAGCAGCCAAACAATCCTCGACCGTTTCAAGCAACTGTTCCATTTTCCCGGAATCGCCTTGATATCCTTCAACAAAGAGGGCCGGGTGACAACACAACTGACGCAAGCGTGTGATGCCTGCCAGAATTTTGATGCGATTCTTCTGGAATCCGTTATCCTCCATGTCCTTTGATGCTTCATCCTGAAGCTGGGAGAGGTATGCCGCATACAATTTCTTCTGTTCAACCGTAAGCTCTGACCGCTGTACCGTTTCAATGCGGTCAGGCAATTCTTCCAACACATCCTTCTTCAGGCGGCGCAGAATAAACGGACGCACCATCCGCGAGATCCGTTCCGGAGGAAGATCGCGGAATCTTCTGTAACTTGGAAACAACCCAGGGAATACGGCTTCAAAAATGGACCACAGTTCATCCAGCGAGTTCTCTACAGGCGTTCCTGTGAGTGCAAAACGACGCGGAGCCTGAATTTGTTTCACTGCCTGCGCAGTCTGGGAAGAGGCATTTTTGATTGCCTGAGCTTCATCCAGAATGAGCGTATGAAAGGTTCGGCCCAGGTAGGTGTCCAAATCCCGTCGCAACAGAGGATACGACGTCACAATCACATCTGCCTCATCCATGCCTGAAAGCATATTGGCTCGTTCTTCTTTCTGACCGGCTGCGATCAAAACTTTCAGATGCGGGGCGAACCGCGCAAACTCATTAGCCCAGTTGTAGGTCAGCGAGGCAGGCGCAACGACAAGTACCGGGGGATGAATAACTCTCGTTCGGATTGTTAGTCCATCCTGCTGCATCGTAGACCATAGGCCATCCGTATTCTCTGAAGCCATCTTATCCAATGGAAGCCCAGTTTTGGGATCGATGTCGGAAGTCGCCAACGTTTCACCGCCCCGTAATGATCCGCTCTCCCGGTATTTATCACCGCCCGTATGGTCCATATTGTACTCAGGCTTCTCCTGAAGCACCGCTGTGATATAGGCGATGCTTTGCAACGTTTTGCCAAGTCCCATATCATCCGCGAGAATGCCGCCAAAACGATAATAAGCGAGGGTACGCAGCCACTGGTATCCGCTGTTCTGATAATCCCGCAGGATGGGGGTCAGAGATCCCGGTAGTGCAAAATCCATCCGCTCAGGATCTCGGAGATCATCGAGGAAACGTTTCAGAGAACCTCCCCACTTCACATGACCGGAAACTTCATCCCTGCCCGGCAATTGTAACGCCCGAACCGCTGGCAGCCGGATATGGCTGCTCTTAATATCATCCGCTCCCAGTCCGAGTGAATCGGCCATATGAGCGAAGCTATCTGCACCTTCATTTTCAAGCGAGAGAAAAACACCGCTCTTGAGACGGAAATATGGTTTCTTTTCCACAATGCGGCGCATGAGTTCCTGAAGTTCCTGCTCGTCCACACCTTCCATCTCAAATGAAATTTCCAGCCAGTCCAGTCCTCTTCCCAAATCTGCTCGTACTTTCGGCGGTGTTGGATAGGATTGCACCATCGCCTTCACGGCGTTTGGCATATAGATATCTACCTGTTTTTCAAGTTCAGGCAACAAATGATACATAACATCATAGATCGCATCTTCCCGTTCACTCGCCCAGACACTACCATCACGTTCCAGAAAAGAACGATCGAGCCGTTCAATTAGATTCCGCTCTTTGTATCGATCACGCACCAAAATAACCTTTTTCTCTTCTTCATCTATCAAATACTCTGCAAGCGGATTAATGACCATGACCTCATAGTCGAATTCCAGACGTGCTGTAATACGCTCACGATAGAAGTCGATGTACAACTTGGGTGAAAGTTCCGGTTCCGCGATCTGTTCACGCACCTGTGAATCAATGGACAGATGTCCAAGCGTACGCAGTTCTGGCACGACATGCTGTACAAACTCATCCACCTGCTGGGTCGAAATATCGATGCTTTCCTTGATTCCATATGAAGTGAGTGCTCCACTCAAGTCCTCCAGACTTCGCATCTGCATCGGCTCCAACATATGCAACTGTCCTTCCACCACAGCGGCATCATAAGCAGGGAGAAGAATCAGCTCACGTAGTCCCGAAATTTCAAGCTGATACCCTTCATTCGCTCCCTGGGCGATCCGGTAAAATAAAGGCAATACTCCCTCACCCAGCGTGAGTGGTCCATTGGCGAATCCTGTACCCTCCATCCGACTATCAGCCTGCAGCAGCAATTCCAGCAGTGGCTTCCATACGAGTGGAGCAATCAATATATCCCGTCCATCTGACGCCCCCAAATAACCGGAAATGGATTCGCGGTATGCCTCTTCACTCTGCCTCATTCGAATGAGCATCGAGAGAATCGCCTGATCCTGCGGAGTGAACACATGCATTAATGGATCATAGTGGAACAGTTTGGTAAATGACATGGGCTCGCCCTTTTCGATGCAGTTCAGGAATTGCTTCACTTTCTGCACCACATACAGACGTTTGTTACCCACTTTCAGTTCAAGAGCGAGTTTCCCACCACCCTTGTGAACTTGTATCAGCTTGCATATAAACTGAACCTGCAATTCTTCCCGCAGGGAGGAACGGCTGACAGGGGCCGTGTATTTACGGTCATTTCCATGCAGCGGTCTCCGATCCTTGGCAAACATGGACAGAATCTGATCCGCCGTACGGTAAGAAGGTTTATCTGCCGAGCGGCCCCAACCCGAAGCTGAGCTTGGCCGACCTGCTTGGGCAAAGTGAACGGGCGGACGCTCTGGAGCATCATTCAGTTGCTCTCGTTGTGAAGCAGACTGGGGGCGCTCCCACATGCTCTCTTCGACCAACGTCCCAACCCTGGACTTGGAACCTGAGTTGGAACTGGTATTGGCTCCTTGGCCTGTAGCAGGTTGAGAAGGCTTCCCAGAGGCAATCGTCGCATTACGCTCCTGCTGCTCACCCCATTCGTGAATAGCCAACAGGACAGCAGCGACATGTTTGCAATAGTCATAATGCCTGCCGTCACCCGGACAACTGCAGTCTGCCACAATCTCACCTGATGCATCTATATCCACCGTCACCTGATAGCGCTCCGATCCACGTACCTGTGCTTCGTAATGAAGCTGATCCTCACTAACCACCAGATTAGTCACCCTGCCAGATTGGTTATAATCTTCTCCGCGCTTGAATGCCGTGACCCCGCACAGCAATTTGATATCCATAATTGTGAATGGTGCCACGCTTCTTCGCCTCCTGTGTCATGATGTAAAAAAACCCCAAGAGCTCCTTGAAGCAGAGATTGGGGTTCCTTCATGCTTGTAACTGTTGTTGTACCATACAATCGTTATTTCACCAATTGACCACGTGTAACGCCCAGTTGGTTCGTTGCTTTGAGTGTTTTCCAAACTTGTGTACCACTGATCTCGCCGCGCAGTGCACGGTTGTACAGATCGATAACTTCGCGTACCTGCTCCGGTGTCTCTTCCAGGAATTCCACACGGTAACGGGATACACCCAGATCCATAAAGTTGGTCAGATACTCGGCACCCGACTGCTCCACTGCGTTGTATACCGTATTACGGCAGCCTTCATCCACCCGTACGGGGTGTGACATGCCGATTCGGTCTTGCAGGGATGCACGCTGTTCCTCACAAGGACGGCCACAGTTCGTGAAGTCCGTTCCCTCACTCATGAATGTACAATATACACAGTGCTCGGTGTGGAACATCGGCAGATGCTGATGGATAACCACTTCGGTCTGACTTGTACGGGAGTGGCCCAGCAAATCAACCATTTGTTGAATGTTCAGGTCATAGGATGGCGTAATCCAGTCACAGCCTGCTTCCAGGAACAATTCAACTGCTTTGTGATTGGCGATGTTCAATGAGAAGTCGCCGATCAGTTCCGGGTGCTTCGCATCCGGGTTTTCCATCCGGTGGCGCAGGTAGAAGTACAGTGCGCCTGTATTACGAACCAATACCGCATCTGGCTTCAGACGCAGGATGTTGTTATGATATCCGTTCTCCCCAGGCATATGAATACGCGGTGTTGCCAACGCGATCTTGCGACCAGCGGCATGCACAGCTTCCACGGCTGCCGGGAACTGCTTGATGAACTCGAAGTCGGCATAGATCATGCCGATCCCTGCTTCAATCGCTGCCTCCACTTGTGGCAAGCTGCGGCAGAGCGCGGTCAGTTCTGCTTGACCGCGAGCGACTGGCGATGCCGGTTTAACCGAATCGCCGTACACATCTACCGCTCGTTTCACGTAGACGGGTGGTTTAGGACGCTCGCCCGCGAGTTGTTCTACCGCCTGACGGCGAATGTTATTCAACTCGCGCATCGGGATGATGACGTCACCGTGCAGGTTGACGTCCATTCCTTCCAACTGGAACACGGTGCCTCCCAGACGTCCGAACTGCTCTTCGAGCAATTCATGTGTCATTGGACGCTTCTGCGCGATGTCCAGTTCCATCTCGGAATCAATCCGGACAGTCGTGCCCTTCTGCACGTCTGTCCACCATGTGCTAAGCGGCTGCCCCGGGCTGCCAATGACCTTCACCTTCACTGGGAATACACGGTACGGCTTCTCCGTCTCAAAGCTTTGACGCAGTCGTTTGTCCAGCGCCGGGTCATTCGTTTTCCACACTTTGTCGCCAACTTTCACGCGGCGCAGATCCACGTCACTGCGGCCTGGCACGACATCAACGATCCAGCCCTCTTCGGCTTCACCTTCGAGTTTTACGCCTTTACGACGTACATCGTATACGCGTCCGCCCTCTTCCTTCTGAGTCGGGTCTCCGGCGTCAAATACAATTCCATCTCCACGTTTCACGGGTGCATCCAGCTTCAGAACCACACCATCGCGCAACACTTGATCCACACGACCAAGGTAGACACCACGGCTTTTCGGGAATGTTCCATCCACCAGTTCTTTGTTATTTGTACCGCTCAGGAAACCATGTGTGAAGCCACGGGAGAAGCTTTGCTGCAATTCGCGAACTTCTTCCTTGCTTGGCGGCGTGTTATCTCCATCAAAATAACGGTCAATCGCTTTACGATATTTGCTTACTACGTTTGCTACGTATTCCGGCGTTTTGAGACGTCCTTCAATTTTGAAAGAAGTTACTCCTGCTTCGATCAGTTCCGGCATCAGGTCAATCGCTGCCAGATCCTTCGGAGACAACAGATAGGCTACATCACCCATCGGCTTGTGCACCCCATCCACCATCAGGTCGTATGGAAGACGACAAGCTTGTGCGCACTCCCCACGGTTCGCCGAACGTCCTCCCCACATTTCGGAAGTAAGACATTGCCCCGAGTAGGATACACACAGCGCACCATGAACGAATACTTCCATCGGAAGCTTCGCCTGCTCCCCGATCTTCTGGATCTGCTTCAGGTTGTTCTCCCGTCCCAGAACGACACGTTCCATATCAAACGGCTTCGTAAACTCGACCGCTTCCGGGGACGTAATCGTCATCTGTGTTGAACCGTGAATCGGGAAATCCGGCGAGATCTCGCGGATCATCTTCACCAAACCCAAGTCCTGAACAATTACTGCGTCCACACCTGCATCGACACATGCATCAATCAGTTCTTTGGCATCCGTCAATTCATTTTCAAAAATCAATATATTAAAGGTCAAAAAACCTTTTACGCCATAACTGTGCAAAAACGCCATAATCTCCGGCAGCTCGTCCATGCGGAAATTGTTGGCCCGTGCCCGTGCATTAAACTTTTCGACTCCGAAGAAAATTGCATCTGCGCCATTAGCTACCGCCGAACGCATACAATCCCAGTCACCAGCAGGCGCCAGAAGTTCAACGTCTTCTCTTCGTATTGTTGCTGTTTTCATGTAGATCCTCCCCATAACCGGCTATCCGCCGGATTTCATCCCTATATCCTTAAACGCCTGAACATACCAAGCCTAAGACTGCACCTTATCGGGTACACCTGCATTGTCACATTAATTACAATATCTATCTATTATGTCTGTATTGCCCGAACTCCAAGCTTACAGTCATTCATATTCATCAGATCAGAGGTCATAACTCCTGAACTAGTATATTGTAACACTTCTGCACCGACTCTTCTACGGTTTCCTGAAAAAACCGTTTACCATTTTCATTTCCAGTACAACGAAAAAAACCGAAAGGTCTTTTGACCCTCCGGCTCCACTACAATTATTTAATAAAAGTAAATGAGTTCACTGCTTTTTCCAAGGCTGCCGCCTGAACTTCTGTTTTGTTAGCATCATTCAGCCCACTTGTGATCGTATAGGTTGTTCCGTCCTTCTCAAACACGATCTGGCGACCCGCATATGGCACACCTTTGTCCAGTTCATGATACGTAAAGGAAAATGCAGGCACACCCGCAAATGTCAGCTCCTCACTGCGAAGCAGCTGGAAGTTTTTCCGCGTTTTGGTGGCTTCGGCATAAGCTTCTCTCAGTTGGCTGACCGTCATCTCGATCGACTTGTCTTCGCTCGCCGCAATGGAGAATTCTCCGCCCGTAAAGGTGTATACCACAGGTGAATATTCGAATCGATCACTATACGGCGTCCAGTAACGCGGAATATCTACACTGTAATGATAACGTTTGGACGTACGTGTAAGTGTCTTCGTTTTGTCTGTCAAATAAGGATCTTCATCCAGCTGACCGAAATTATCGGCAACCGTATCAAAATCAATCTCCACACTCTTCATAATCCGTTCAAACCATGCCCGATCTGCACTTTGCTCCTCAGGGAACGTATACTCTGCATAATATCGATACCCATTCTTCTGCAAAAGAACATCAAACTCGGTCTGCCAGCCCCCGCCAAAGTTATAACGGAATTCATTCACCTCGGCAGTCTCTCCCGAGATATCCATCGTATATGAGCCAATTGGCTCGTAACTCTCTGGTGTAAATGTCTCGCGCATCCACTTATCCAGTTGGCCGCTCCAGTCTTTAACCGTAGTACCTGCCTTCGCCGAAGTGACACGCCATTGCAGATATGCACCGTCCTTGGCTTCGTAGATCATCTGATTGTTATCCATCGACCAGCCGGCTGGAATCATCAATTCAATACCATAGTCATCGTTCCATGCGGAGCGCATGCCATTATCTACGGTGGACAGATCCTTGATCGTTCGATCCGATTCCGCATAGGTTGGCTGGAATGAATTGAGCAGCGCTGCACGTTTGCCCAGATCTTTATAATTCAGGGCTTCGTAATCCGCGAGGTACACATCATATTGACGACCTTCGCTCAGATACTGACGCATCTCCCATAACATGCCGTCTACATCTTTCACGATAATCCGTGCATAAGGCGTTTTGCCTTTCGACACCGCTTCACGATCCAGCACCGTATCTCCCGATTGTTTGGCCTCCTGGACAAGTTGCTGCAACAAATCATCCGCATCCAGAGCTACATCCTGATCGCTAACATACACTTCAAGATAATAACTGTTGTCCGCAGCGCCAAAAGTCATCATGCGCTCCTGCTCACCGGTCTGGAAAACCATAAGGTCTGCCGGGTAGTTAATGGACCAACCGTAAAAACTGTTGCCAATTCTGGTTTTGCCTTCATCCGGATGAAGGCCATCCTCCTCATCCACCGAATCATCGGTTTGCAACAGACGAATGACCATTTCTCCAGAGCTGGTTGGAGCTAGCGTCGCTCCTATACCGGCAGCAACCGGACGAAGTGGAACCATAAGTACGCCATTCACCATCTTGGGAGCGGCACCCATCTCATGTTTTACACCATCCACCCAGGCAATGGAACTGCCAATCGTTAGGGTGACCGTGTGTGGACCTTCCTTGATTTTGACAACATCATTTTTCTCCAGCCGGATTTCACTGCCAAATGCTTTCTTGAACACACCAACAGGCACCATCGTAACACCCTTGAACTTGTAAGGTTTGGCTATGGCCTGCTTATCGCCGTTAATGTAGGCGCTCGTGCTCCCCGCTTTGACTCGTAGTTCACTTGTCGTCAGATCAGATGCCCATACAGGCAATGCCGCGCCAATGGTCAGCATCCCAGTTAATACACCTGTTCTTAGCACACGTATCCATGACTTTTTCATTCCGTTCTTTCGTCCTCTCTCCATCCGGGCTGATCGCCGGGCTTTATTGTTCTTCATCTGCAAGGAACGCTTCATCTTCCTCGTCTACGATGTCTGCGCGATCAGCAAGCACCAACGTGCGGGTGACGATATCGCCATCCGATTGCATCAACAGCTTTACCTTTTGTCCAGGCAGATACTTTTTGAGCAACTCATTGATATCCACTACTGAAGAGACACGTATGCCCGCGACACTGTAAAGGACATCGCCCTCTTTGATTTTGGCTTTCTTGGCTTCAGTAGACAGTACGCCCGTAATCGTTAAGGGATCATCTGTAGGCAGTCCCACAATCGCAGACCAACTTTCTTCCAGCTGTAGTCCCAGACTTGCACGTTTTATTTTGCCATATTTAAAAAACTGATCAATGATATATTGAACGGTATCCACTGGAATCGAAAATCCCAAACTCTCTACGCCGACCGCAGAAAATTTCATGGAATTGATACCAACCACTTCACCCTTCAGGTTGACCAGCGGTCCTCCGCTATTTCCTGGGTTAATGGCCGTATCGGTCTGAATCAACCGGTAGGTCGCCTCAACACCACGATTCAAGCCACTAATTACCCCTACCGTTGCCGAGTTGCGCAAAGAAAAGGAAATCGGCGTACCCAAGGCGATCACCGTTTCTCCAACAGTAGTTTGTGAAGCTTTGGCAAAGCTCGCCGGTTTGAGTGATTTGGCATTGATTTTGATTAGCGCCAGATCACTGAGTGCATCACTGTATGTTTTCGTAATTTTGTATGTATTGCCATCCGTTGTTACGACCACAGGGTTCATTAATCCGTCGACCACGTGAGCATTCGTTACAATCCATCCGTTCGACCGGATAATGACACCTGTACCATGTGCAAGATTATAACGGTCGTCTGATGTTGCCCCGTCCTGCACTTCGGTAGATTTCCCAATAATGCCTACGACCGAAGGAGATACCTTTTCGATCACTTTGGGAATGGCTTCACTTCCCTTGTACGTGTACGTTCCGGATTTGGCATCATATTGTCCACTTCCACCAACTGCCTTGAGCAGATCCTTGGTGTTCACATAGACTTGACCGTCTACCACTTTAGCTTGCATCGCCGCTTTGGATTCAGCTGCACCGGCCGTTGCCGCTACACTAATCGAGAGTACAGCAGCCATCAGTATGGCTATCCCCTTTTTACCCAACACGCTCATATTCTCACCTGACCCTCTCTATACATCCTTCTTGCGCGACTCGACAACGGATTCATCGCTGAATCCATTCTCTTTTTCTCTCATCTGCAATTCCGGTATCCCTCAATGTATCATACAGAATCTGGATATACAATTGTTTTAAGTCCTATTTTAGTAGAGAAGGTATAATCTTGTTCAATCGCTCGATATAAACGAAAAAAACACCCTCCATGTCTCCCGTGGAAAGTGTTCCTTCATACTCTTTTGGCTTAAATTCCATTCACTTCAGTGGCATTCCTACTGAGCAAACCAACCTGTTATCATCGCATAGTCTGTCATCAGAAATACCAGTAGGCTGACTACTGCAAATCCGATCGCAAACAGATTTTTCTTCGGTGCCCGAAGAAGCCGAACAACTCCGATGAAAATCAGGATCGTAAATAAGATGACAAAAATATCAAATGCATTAAAATTCGATGTACTCGCCGTGGCAGCTTCTGCAAACAGCATGGATAGACATACCTCCTTACCATAGTTGAACAGCTAACGCATACCCTAATATCTTCCTCTATGTTATCTGTACCCTGCTTGTAATGCAAGCCCTATCATCCATAAAAATGAAAAAAATCCAATTTGGCTGAATATTCCTGTAATGCTCGTCATCATGCATATGTAAACAGTTTCACGAAATAACCTTAGTTCAAAGGAAACACTGTTCCTACTCAAAATGAAAAGCCCTTCTTCTCGGAAGGAGAGCACATCAGATCGTAATCCAACGTCTCAACCTTTTCGAAAAGAAGGGCCAATACTGCCACTTCATATTGATATAACTACTGGTTAGAGGACCTTAGTCTACTAATTGCAGTGCCTTGCTCCGCTCGGTATCCCGCTCCAGAACCGGCTTCAAGTACTTGCCGGTATAAGAAGCTTCCACTTTAACGATATCCTCAGGTGTTCCAGTTGCAACAATGGTTCCTCCACCGCTACCGCCTTCTGGACCCAGATCAACAACATAGTCTGCCGTTTTGATCACATCCAGGTTATGCTCAATCACCAAGACTGATTCCCCGGAATCAACCAGACGGTGCAATACGTTCAGCAAACGGTCGATATCATCGACATGCAAACCCGTAGTCGGTTCATCGAGGATGTAGATGGTTTTCCCCGTACTGCGGCGATACAGCTCGGAAGCAAGCTTCACACGCTGGGCTTCACCACCAGACAATGTGGTTGCAGGTTGTCCCAGATTGATATAACCCAGACCCACATCCATCAGTGTCTGCATTTTGCGATGGATCTTCGGAATGTTCTCGAAGAATTGGGTTGCATCTTCAACCGTCATTTCCAGTACATCGGAAATATTTCTGTTTTTATATTTCACTTCAAGCGTTTCCCGATTGTATCGTTTGCCTTTGCAGACTTCACAAGGAACATAAACGTCCGGCAAGAAGTGCATCTCGATTTTGATAATGCCGTCTCCACGGCAGGCTTCACAACGTCCACCTTTGATATTAAAACTGAATCGACCTTTCTTATATCCACGTACTTTGGCTTCATTCGTCTGAGCAAACAGATCCCGAATATCATCAAAGACACCTGTATACGTAGCCGGGTTGGAACGTGGTGTCCGCCCGATTGGCGACTGGTCAATATCGATAACTTTATCGATATGCTCCAGACCACGAATTTCTTTATGTTGACCCGGGCGTACCCGAGCACGGTTCAGATCACGTGCCAGCGTTTTGTAGAGAATCTCATTAATCAATGTGGATTTACCTGAGCCAGACACACCCGTTACCGCAGTAAATACGCCCACTGGAATCTTCACGTTCAGATTCTTCAGGTTATTTTCTTTGGCTCCACGTACTTCCAACCAACGGTCTCCTACACTTCTACGTTCTGTACGAATCGGAATGAACTTGCGTCCACTCAGATATTGACCGGTTAAGGAGTTCTCATCGTTCATGATCTCCTCCGGTGTACCCTGTGACATGATGGTACCACCGTGGATACCTGCACCTGGGCCAATATCAATAATATAATCGGCAGCCATCATCGTATCCTCATCATGTTCAACCACGATCAACGTGTTACCAATGTCTCGCATATGCGCAAGTGTTGAGATCAGACGGTCATTATCCCGTTGATGCAAGCCAATACTTGGCTCATCGAGAATATACAGCACACCCATCAGGCTGGAACCGATCTGTGTAGCCAGTCTGATCCGTTGGGCTTCCCCACCGGACAATGTTCCGGCAGCACGACTCAGTGTAAGGTAATCCAGACCAACATTCACCAGGAAGCCGAGACGGCTGTTGATTTCTTTCAAAATCAGTTTGGCAATCGTCTGCTCCTTCTCCGTCAATTCCAATGAATCGAAGAATCGGCCAGCTTCACCAATGGACAAACTAGTCACATAGGCCATGTTGTGATCATTGATCGTAACCGCAAGACTCTCGCGTTTCAGACGCTGACCTTTACATGTACCACAAGGCTTCGCACTCATGTAACCCTCAATAAATTCACGGATTCCTTCCGATGCTGTATCACGATATCTACGCTCTAAGTTATTCACAATACCTTCAAAGGTAACCAGTGCTTCCTTCCGTTGTCCAAAATCATTCTCATAACGGAAACGAATTTTCTCCGTACCTGTACCCTGCAACAACTTGTTCATCTGCTCAGCTGGCAGATCTTCGACAGGTACATTTTGCGGAATGTTGAAGTGCTCACATACTGACTTCAGGAACTGCGGATAATAGGTAGATGTACCACCTGTCCAAGCATCAAAAGCTCCATCTTCGATGGTCTTAGTCCGATCTGGTACCAGCAGATCAGGGTCAACGATCATTTTGACACCTAACCCATCACAATCCGGGCAAGCCCCGAAGGGACTGTTAAATGAGAACATCCGTGGTGCAAGTTCTTCAATACTGAATCCACACACCGGGCAGGCAAAGTTGGAACTGAAGCGCAGCTCTTCTTCGCCCATAATGTCCACCAGGAGTTGTCCTCCGGACAAATTAAGTGCTGTTTCAATAGAGTCGGCCAGACGCGCCTGTACATCATCTTTAACAACGATCCGGTCAACAACGACTTCAATCGTATGCTTTTTGTTTTTCTCCAATTGAATATCTTCTGACAGGTCACGAAGTTCCCCGTTCACCCGCACACGGACAAAGCCCTGCTTGGACACATCAGCAAATACACTTTTGTGCTCACCCTTACGACCAGAGATAATGGGTGCCAGTATTTGTAGCCGGGTACGCTCTGGATATTGCATAATGCGGTCAACCATTTGTTCTACGGTCTGGGAACTGATCTCTACGCCGTGGTCTGGACAATGTGGATGACCCACACGTGCAAATAACAGGCGCAGGTAATCATAGATTTCCGTCACAGTTCCAACCGTGGAACGTGGGTTACGGCTTGTTGTTTTCTGATCTATTGAAATGGCAGGAGATAATCCTTCGATGGAATCAACGTCCGGTTTCTCCATCTGTCCCAGAAACTGCCGTGCGTAAGCTGACAATGATTCGACATACCGCCGCTGTCCTTCGGCATAGATTGTGTCAAAAGCCAGCGAGGACTTGCCTGAGCCACTCAGGCCGGTCAATACAACAAAGCGGTCACGCGGGATGGTAATGTCGATATTTTTCAGGTTATGCGCTCGTGCGCCTTTAATGACAATGTTATCGCTCGCCAATAGTATTCATCCTCTCAGTGTGTTAATCCAAACCTTTAAAGGCCTTTCGATCCCTCCCAAACCCTCCCTTCCAAGGGAGGGTTTGGGAGGGCGCAGCCCTCTGGACACCCGAAACAAGCGGTGCAACGGTGAGGGGTCGGGTCTTGCTATGTGAAGGGTGGTTGTGTGCCCGCGGCTCCGTATAAGGTTCCGGCTCATTGCCGGAACCTTATACGGCCGCTCTACTGCGAGGTGACGCTCTCGGCTTCGCCACGTTCGCGGCTAGGTCGCCATTGCCTTCGGCTCGGCTCCAAGGTCAACACCGGAACGCTCTCGGCTTCGCCACGTTCGCGACAGGTCGCCATTGCCTTCGGCTCGGCTCCGAGGTCAACACCAGGGCGCTCTCGACTCTCAGGGGGACACGACTCCCAATTGCTTTCCTATAAACCTTTTAACCAATTTCAACATTTCTATCAGTATAGACCCGAATTCAAGATTTCAACATCTCTTATTATCGGTATATATCAACGAATTCCTTACTCAACAAGAGAACGGCCAATTGGCCGTTCTCTTGTTACAGATCCATCATTACTGGAGCATATGAATGAGCAGTATCTTATTCAGCGCGAAGTTCCAGCAACGCATCGCGAAGCTCGGCAGCACGCTCAAACTGCAGGTTTTTGGCTGCATCTTTCATCTCTACCTCTAGGCGCTGAATAAGTGCCTGGCGATCTTTCTTCGACATCTTCTCGGCTGCGCCTGTGAGATAGTCTTTCTTGGATTCGGCAACTTTGGTTGCCTCAATCACATCACGCACTTTTTTGCGAATCGTCTGTGGTGTAATTCCATGTTTCTCGTTGTACTCGATCTGGATTGCACGACGACGCTCTGTTTCCTTTATCGCTTTATCCATCGAATCCGTCACTTTGTCACCGTATAGAATAACGCGACCCTCGCTGTTCCGTGCCGCACGACCAATCGTTTGGATCAGTGAGCGTTCGGAACGCAGGAATCCTTCCTTATCAGCATCCAATATAGCGACGAGGGAAACTTCGGGCAGATCAAGACCTTCCCGGAGCAAGTTGATTCCGATCAGGACATGGAACACGCCCAACCTTAAATCACGTAAAATCGCCATCCGTTCCAATGTTTTAATCTCGGAGTGCAGATAACGAACCTTGATTCCAACTTCCTTCAGATAATCCGTCAGGTCCTCGGACATCTTCTTCGTTAATGTTGTAATCAACACACGCTCGTCTTTGGCAATCCGGTCGTTAATCTCACCAATCAAGTCATCGATCTGTCCCTTCGTTGGACGCAGTTCAATGATTGGATCGAGCAGTCCGGTTGGACGGATAATCTGTTGCACCATCGTATCGGTGTGCTCAATCTCATACGGGCCTGGTGTTGCTGATACATAAATAATCTGATCCATCTTGCCTTCGAACTCTTCGAATTTGAGTGGACGATTATCCAATGCTGACGGCAGACGGAAACCATGTTCAACCAATACTGTCTTCCGCGCCTGGTCACCATTGTACATCGCACGGATCTGCGGCAGAGTCACGTGAGACTCATCAACCACAATCAACATGTCATCCGGGAAGTAATCCATCAATGTGTATGGGGTATCGCCGCGTTCGCGGAAAGTCAGTGGACCGGAATAGTTCTCAATCCCCGAACAGAAGCCAACTTCCTTCATCATCTCGATATCATACCGTGTGCGCTGCTCCAGTCGCTGAGCCTCCAGCAACTTCCCTTGTTCACGCAACACTTCAAGACGTTCTTCCAGTTCACGCTCAATGTTCACTAGCGCAACCTTCATCGTCTCTTCTTGCGTTACGAAGTGAGACGCCGGGAAGATGGCAATATGTTCACGTTCGCCAATCAGTTCTCCGGTTAACACATCAATCTCCGTAATTTTCTCGATCTCATCACCAAACAATTCAACCCGAATTGCATGTTCGCCCTTGGAGGCAGGGAAGATCTCTACGACATCCCCACGGACACGGAATGTACCCCGTACAAAGTTAATATCATTCCGTTGATACTGAATCTCTACCAGACGGGACAAAATCTGATTGCGCGGTTTCTCCATGCCTACCCGAAGTGACAGCAACATGCTTGAATACGAGTGCGGTGAACCCAAACCATAAATGCAAGAAACACTCGCTACAATGATGACGTCCCTGCGCTCAAACAACGAACTTGTCGCTGCGTGCCGCAGTTTGTCGATCTCTTCATTAATACTTGAATCCTTCTCGATATACGTATCGGAGGACGGGATATATGCTTCTGGCTGAAAATAATCGTAATAACTGACGAAATACTCAACCATGTTATTAGGAAAAAAATCTTTGAACTCACTTGCAAGCTGCGCTGCCAACGTTTTGTTGTGTGCAATAATCAGCGTAGGACGTTGCAGTTGGGCTATCGTCTGGGCTATCGTAAACGTCTTACCCGTACCCGTTGCACCCAGCAGTGTCTGGTACCTCTTCCCCTCCTGAACACCCTTCACCAATTCTTTAATGGCTGCAGGCTGATCACCTTGGGGAGAAAACTCTGACTCGATTTCGAACGTTTTGTCGCTCATTATAATATCGCTCATTGCCGTATCTCACCCTATCGTCTAAAATAATAGTCACTATATATTGTCGAAGTTCCCCGAATTTTCATATGGGAAAACTTATAGTAATAGGAATATTTGTTCCCGTTTAATTATACCTCGTTCGTTTTAGTGATGCAAACGTGAAATGAAGATAGGAGTGGGTTAATTTATGGATATTGCGACACTTATCGGTATTATTGCCGGAATTGCCGCAGTCATTAGCGGTTTTTTGTGGGAAGGTGGCCAATTGTCCGGTCTCCTGCAAAAAACGGCTGCTTTAATTGTATTCGGTGGAACGATTGCTGCTGTGGTTGCCAGTTTTCCGGCGCATCGCCTTCGTACGATTCCAGCTGCTCTGCGTATGGCTTTTGGACGTAACAATAATGAATCAGGCTTATGGGTCGAAGAACTGGTGGAGATGTCTTCAATCGCACGCCGCTCAGGTGTACTTGCATTGGAACGCAAAGTTATGGATCATCCGCATCCATTTTTGCAAGATGGTATTCAGATGGTTGTTGATGGTACCGATCAGGATGTGGTTCGCCAGATCCTGGAGATGGAGATTGACTCGATTGAACAAAAACATGAGGGTTATGCCAAAATATTCGAATCCGCTGGTGGGTATGCTCCGACCATGGGGATCATCGGAACCGTGATGGGACTTATTCAGGTACTTGGCAGTTTGACCGATCCCACAGGACTTGGACCTGCCATTGCTGTTGCCTTTACCGCAACCCTGTATGGGGTCGCCAGTGCCAATCTTATCTTTTTGCCCATTGCCTCCAAGATCAAATCCAGAGGTGCCGATGAAGTGCAGACCATGGAAATGCTTCTCGAAGGTGTACTTGCCATTCAGAACGGTGAAAATCCCCAGCTTGTACGCAAAAGACTGGAGTCCTTCACCCTCACGCATCGTCAGCATATACGCCCCCTAGCAAAGGAGGGATTGGATGAGTCGGCGCAGTAAACGGCGCGGAAAACGTGAAACTATCGATCATCGGGATCGCTGGATGATTACTTATGCCGATCTCATAACTCTGCTTTTGATCTTTTTTGTCATCATGTATGCCATGAGCAATCTGGATTCAGGTAAATATGACGTCGTTACTCAATCGTTACAAAATACATTCAATGCGTCCGACTCTATCCTTGAGCTTGGTGAGGGACTCGGTGAGAAGCCCGGACAGACGATTACAGAGACTCCGCCATCCGAGGTGCAGGGTGAAGACCCTTCAGAAGGTGAAGAAACTGCAACACCAGATGATGACAACAAACCCCTCACAGAACGGGAAGAACAGTTCAGGTCACAGGAGCAGGAATTGCAAAATCTGTTCAATGTGATTACCCAATATATTGAGGATAATAAACTGGAAAATCAGATTTTTGTTGCGGACAAGCCACAGGGCCTATCCATTACACTTAGTGACCGCTTCCTGTTTGATCAGGGACAGGCCGCTCTAAAGGATGGTGCAGCACCAACGCTCAGTAAACTTGCCAGCCTGTTCCGTGATCTAAATACCGTTGTCAGCATTGAGGGTCACACCGATAACATTCCTGTGGGAGCAAACTCCGCCTATACCGATAACTGGCAGCTTTCAGGAGAACGTGCACTGTCTGTATTGCGATTCTTTCTGGATACAGAGAAGCTTAACCCGGACAGCTTCCAGTATGCCGGATATGCGGATACTCGCCCAACGGGTGACAACACCACAGCCGCCGGAAGACAAAAGAACCGTCGGGTTGAAATAACGGTCCTGCGTCAGCTCCAGCCTTAATCATCCATATCTCACATAATGCAACATTACTCATGCAAAGAAAGCACGCTCTAACTGAATTCAATTCAGCAGAGCGTGCTTTCTTTTATGTCGTATAAACCTTATTTATGCCTCTACTCCTGGCTGGCTAGGGCGTAGAATCGCAGAGCCTACAGTCAGCAAAATGGCAGCCATGCCAAACAAAATCAATAACGGCAATGTAATATCCGACAATGTACCGCCAGCAGAGATCGTCTCCACCGCCTGAATCGCCCATTTCTGTGGAACAAAGTTAGCGAGCTTCTGCATATAATCCGGCATCAACGAGATCGGCCAGAAACAACCACCTATCATACAGGTTGGCATAATGACAAGTGAATTCAACATATTCGCATTTTTGGGATTACGAATTAATCCTGCCACGGTACTTGCGATCCCCATGGAGACCAGCATGAATGCGGCCAAGATGACGAAATGAATGCCAAAAGAAATACCGGCATCATAATGCAGCAGCCATCTGCTGACTCCTAGAACCATCACAATCTGAATCATGCCAATGACAAAGCTGCCCAGGAAATTGCCAAGCGCAATCTCATATGCACGGACGGGTGCCGTATATACTCTGGCCATCGTACGTTTTCTGCGATCTTCCATTATCACAGCCACTGCACTGGTCAACAGCCCCATCATAAACATGATTGTAAATCCAGTCACATTGTTCAGGCCTGGCTTGGGGTAGATCTGCAAATCGGTGACTTCACCAGCGACTTGATGTTTTCCTATCTCCTGTAAAAGCTGTTCAAATGGCTTCTGTATACTCGATAGTATATCCGTCTCACTTGAGACAGGACCTGCTGCCACCTTAACAGCTGAAGCAGATTGTAACAATCCGCTCGTTAAACCTTCAACTGCTGCTCGTAGGGTATAGGAACTTTCACTTATACGCAGTTCCACCAATTGAATTTCGGTTGGCTTTCCTTGTAACAGATCCTCTGTATAATGTGCCGGAATGATGATGCCAGAGCTTCCTTTTTGCTGAGCGATGGCTTCCTTCACTTCTGCTTCGTTTGTCATCGGCTTGAGCAGATATTCCTCTTTGTCAGCAAGTTCATGAATCATCCATGTCCCTGCCACCCCTCCATCCTCATTGACATAGGGAATAACAGTACGTGTACTCTGCTCGCTTCCAAATAGAGCAACCGCTCCTGTAACCACCAGGCAAGGCAAAAGCAGAAACGTAATGAAGCCCATTTTACGGCCAAGTGTACGTCTAATCATCAACCAGGCGATGTGTAGACTATTCATATCGGTATCCTGCCTTTCTATAGATCAATCCTGAGATGAACAGTAATACAGCGCATACCACGCCTAACATTAGAATGTTATATACAATCTCTCGTACAGGTGCATCCAGCATCATTCTCAGAAAACTCTGGAGCGCCCAGTGGTTAACCGTAAATTCGCTAAGCCGCTGTACAAAATCAATTGGAATGGGCATGAACCCACCGCTGATGAATGTCATGGCAACGATGATACCTTGTAAGGTTGCACTGGCCGATGTCGTGCTTTTGCATACCAATGCCACGATCACGCCAAGAGTCATGGATGCCAATGTGATACATACACAAGTCAGCACAATATACCAAGGATGGGTTCCCCAATCCACACCGTAGAACCAATACGTCATAAGAATGATCGTTGTTGCTTGTAAGAAAGCGAGCAGACTATTGCCTGCAATTTTTCCAGCGAAAATAACTCCATTGCCTATAGGCGCAGCCTGAAGGCGGATCAACGTTTTGTTATCACGCTCTCCAAAAAGGCTGGTACTGGTAGTCATGCCTGAGTACAACATGAACATTGCCAGCATGGAAGCTGCATAGTATTGGGAGGCACTATACGCCGTACCTGTCTTACCGGGATTAGTGACAGCAATGGAGGCAGAATTCGCCGTACCAGACTCCGAAACAGAGGCCATGGCAGCAATTACTTCCGGACCGAGCACTTTGGTAATCGCCATCTGTTGATTCCATTCATCCGTAAAACGTGTGAACAAAGTTTCACCCAAGGTATTAAGTGTGTTGTCCTTTCCTCGTATCCACTGTAACCTGGCCTCTTTCCCCATCATCACGTTTTGCTCAAAATCCGAAGGAATCATTACAGCAAAGTCCAGCTTGCCGGTACGCAGCGAATGAACGGCCTCTTCTTCAGTCGTAAAGTTCTGCACCTTGATCATCTCAGCCACTTCCGGGGATTTAACGAATGTATCCATCGCTTGATTAACCGTACTTGATCCTCCGCCAGATTCAGTACTCAATTGGATGATTCCCACACGTACAGTATCCGGAATAACATCCGCCGCCGTACCCATCGTACTGGAAAGTGCCGTACCCAATATAAAAATCAGTAACAACGGCAAAATAAACAGGTTTAACACCACAGATCGAATCTTAAGTATACGTTTCAATTCAAAGATGCAAATATGCCATATATTCATTTCTTGCTCCCCCTAGTCCCGAAGCGTACGCCCGGTCAGATTGAGGAACAACGTTTCCAGATCCGGCTCTTCTACCTTGAGCGACTGAATGGATACTTCATGTTTGCTGCAAATGAAGAGCAAATCCTGGAGATCCTGCTGTGCCGAAGGCAGCGTAATGGTCAGTGTATTCTCTGAAACGTCTACCATCCGCACACGGGGGTGAAGTTTCAGTTCTTCCACGACGTCGGGACCGATACCGGAAGTGGAGAGCACTACTTTTTCCTCCGATGCTACCCGTTCTCTCAGCTCTGCTTCAGTCCCACAGGCAATAATTCGCCCCTGATCCATAATCGCAACCCGATGACTAATTGCCGCCACTTCCTCCATGTAATGACTTGTGTATATGATCGTCGAACCCATCTTGTTAAGTGTGCGTACCGATTCAAGAATATGATTCCGAGATTGGGGATCAATGCCAACTGTCGGTTCATCCATAATAATGAGATCCGGGCGATGTGTAATCGCACATGCGATGTTTAACCTGCGTTTCATACCACCAGAGAAGGTCGAGGGGGCATCCTTTGCTTTATCCTGCAACCCTACAAATTCAAGGGACTCCTGCACTCTTTCCTTAAGCAACTTACCACGCAGTCCATACAGTCTGGCAAAAAAGGTCACATTCTCCGCAGCAGACATCGTTTCGTATAAAGCCAGATCCTGTGGAACCAGTCCGATCTTGCGCTTCACTTCAAGCGGTCGCTCCTTGACCGAGA
Source organism: Paenibacillus sp. AGC31 (assembly GCF_057334655.1). Taxonomy (NCBI): domain Bacteria; kingdom Bacillati; phylum Bacillota; class Bacilli; order Caryophanales; family Paenibacillaceae; genus Paenibacillus; species Paenibacillus sp. AGC31. The sequence goes on along the minus strand of NZ_JBHFJH010000002.1, from coordinate 64,655 downwards.
TCCCATCTAATCTGATTTCACCCTGATCCATATTCAGGAGCCCTGCAATCATGCTGATGGTGGTACTTTTTCCTGCTCCATTGGGACCAAGCAATCCAAAAATCTCGCCTTTGCCAACACTAAGGTTCAAATGATCCACGGACAGCTTGCTGCCGTATCGTTTTACTACATGATCTACTTCAAGTATGCCCATCCCTTTTACGCCCCTTTTCCGTTTCGGCCTTCGCCGCTGGATCTCATAATTTTATTGTAACGGATCGTAATCTGTAGCGAAGGTACAAAAGGTCATGAATCGAAGGTGACTTAAGTCATCTCCTGATTCGAATGCTGCTTATGGTATAATCAAGGGCGCATTACCAAGAGATTTTCTACTCCACTTTTTATATAAAGGATGTCATTTACATATGCCGATGCGGCTTCTGCAATATGGATTAATTATCGTTCCAGCAGTACTGTACATGTTGATGCTGCCCTTGGAAAATGAAGCCGTCTACACCCTGTATATCATCATTGCACTTGGACTCTCCGTGTGGAAAGATTTCAATCGTTCAAGTACACAGCAGTGGCTGTTGCTTCTGGCCGAAATACTCTGGGGCTGCTGGCTGATTGCTTCGTATGGACCATTCCTGCTATTCCTCTCTCTATCCGTACTCTACGTGTATATATACAGACTGGAGGGAAGTCGGAGATGGTTGATGTTTGCAATTCAGCTTATCGCTAACAATGTCGCTTTGCATTGGCATTATTCTGTCCCACAGGCACAGCAGCCAGGGTTAACCACACTAAATACAACCGCCACTACATTACTCTCCGCAGAGACAACTGCGATGGTTCTTGGCAACCTGCTTCTGCTCATCACAGCGGCTCTGTCCTGGCAGGGATCAAGAACGGCGAGCAGCCGCGGACAACTGGAACAAGTCTATGACGAGCTTCGCAGCAAACATTACGAGCTACAGGAAGCGCGTGCGCAATTACTACTATTCGCAAAGCAACTTGAAGGAGCGGCTCAGGCAGAGGAACGCACCCGGATCTCAAGACAGCTTCATGACGATATCGGGCATCGACTGATTCGCACCAAAATGATGTCGGAAGCCGCCCTGCTGACCCTCCCCCTGAATATGGAACAAGGAACGGAAATGGTGAGACAGATTCGCGATCAATTGGCCGATAGTATGGATGATATGCGCAGCACACTGCACAAACTGCAACCTAATTCCTATGCATCCCAAGCCTACGACCTGGATCGTCTCCTAGAGGAAGTCGGTAGAGATACCGGCGTGAAGACAAATTATCAAGTTCATGGCCCATCTCATGTGCTGTATCCCAGCATACAGATTGTTTTATACAAAAATGCCAAAGAAGCCCTGACCAATGCCCTGCGACATGGAAATGCTTCTTCGATCACAGTGGAGTTGGTATTCGGGGATCAGGAAGTGTGTATGAGTATAAGTAATGATGGCAAAATCAATCCTCATTCTTCCAAGCGAAACGGCATAGGACAGGAAGGCATGCTTCTGCGCACACAAATGGTGGGAGGAGTCCTGGAGATTCAATCAGCTTATCCGTATACAGTGATTACACGCATTCCATTAACGAACCAGATGGATATACTCTGAAAAAAGGAAGTGAATGTTCTCATGTCCGAACGGAATGATGTGAACAACAAGAATGATTCAGGCCAGCCCCCACTTATTCAGCTGATTCTCGCCGACGATGATTACTTCATTCGTGAGAGCCTGAAAGTGCTGCTCGGACTGGACTCCGGCATTCGCGTTACAGGCACAGCCTCAAATGGACAGGAAGCGTTGGAATTGCTTGAAGCAGGAACGCCTGCGGACGTGGTTTTAATGGATATTCGGATGCCGGAATGTGACGGAGTTGAAGGTACCAAACACATCAAGGCACGCTTTCCTGAAATCCAGGTGCTTATGCTGACTACGTTTGACGACGACGAGTATATCATTCAGGCATTACAGAATGGAGCAAGCGGTTATTTACTCAAGAATGTTCCACCTGAACGAATTGTTCAAGGTATCAAGACAGTACATAACGGCGATATGTTAATCCATCCGGATATTGCCCGCAAATTGGCAGGCCTTCTCCGTCCCTCTGCGATTCCCCTGACACAGAACCCAATCGAAGCCTATGGACTGACACGTATGGAGCTGGCGGTTGCCGAGGCCATATCGGAGGGGTTGTCCAATAAGGAAATTGCCGCCAAACTGTTCCTCAGTGAAGGCACGGTCAAAAACTACGTCACAGATATTCTCGGCAAGCTGAGCTTGCGCGATCGGACCCAAATCGCCATCTTTATGCTAAAACAATAACAAAAAAGGTATTTCCCTTGCCCGTGACGGCGCTCGGAAATACCTTTTTTCATTGCTTGATTTATGCAAACATACTTCATCACGTATGTTAGTTACATCTCCACGGACCCTTTATCACTGGCCACAGGGGCTGGCGGTAACGCCAAGGGAGCTTCGTCCCTTTGTGGTTTTTTCAGACGGGCAAACAATTTGAGGTTGATGACATGGAACAACGTCAGTGGACGTAACCGAATCGCCCAAACCTCGTGATTGTCCGGTGCCATAATGACCCCAAGCTGATGATGCTCCCCTTCATAGATCGCTCGTTGCATGAACTTGCTTTCTCCCTGATGATTTCGTACCTCAAGTTTGCAAAAAGCCGGGTTCATCCGCAGAGCACGATGCAACTCTTCTGGTGAATGAACCAACTTACCATTCACCTTGTACAAGGTCTCTCCTGCTTCAATCCCCAAATCTGCAGCAGGACTCTCCGGAATAACAGCCAGTACCTTCAATCCATGCTGCGGATGGACAAATACTGGACTGCGGTTTTGCTCTTCAAACGCACTGTACCATACCAGAAATTCATGTCCAATAAATGCGATTAGTGCAGCAACCACCATGAGTGGAGACCACCATACAGCAAGCAAACTGAACACGAGCAAAGTTGCCCCATATATCATCAACCGTTTTGATGAGATCTGTACCTTTTGTCCGGGAAGCATACTCTGCGTTATCTCACCAAATCCGAGCATAATCGGCAATGCAATCAGCATGTAACTATGTCCTGCATTCATCAGTGGATTCCAAGCCAGTTCCGCGCCACTGCCTGTGACAGGGACAAGAATCAGTAGAGGAATGGCCCAGAACTGTTGCAGTTGATATCCACCAACCAGTTTCCCGCGTTTTCCCTCGAAGAGAAGTGGTGATGCCATCGATACCCCCTGCATGCGTACCAACAGGGCTTCACCCATATGTAGAAGCGCCGCCAGGACAAGCAGTGCAGGCATATCCAGGGTACGTAGCGTTTCCGTTACACTACCCATCCAACCTGATGGTTGCCAGCCTGAAGCCAGATTCAAACCAAATTGCAGCACACCCAGTAACCCGGCTGCGTAAGCAAAACACAGATACCGGATACGGAACAAGGATAGAATTAATGTTGCACCCCATATGCATATCAGGCTTCCCAGTGTAAGATGTGCACCGAGGAATAAGGACACGATCGAGACAATGGTACCGATGAGTATACCTCCAAGCACCGCACGAATCGTCTGTGTTATCGAGCTTTGCAATCGGACATGAAATAATTTACGCTCCTGCAGTAACTGACGATGATAGATCAGCGCAATCAGGATCACCGCAATATAATAAAACGGCTGAATAAACAACTGCAACAAAGCTTCCCCTAATGTAGTTAACCACGGCCATACCCATTCCATTGTGGTCGGTCACCCCTCTCTTTCAGCCGGTTCAGAAAAAAAGAAGGCTGAAAATCAGCCTTCTTTATGGCTTCGACACAGCGGACGAAATATCCTTCGAGACATTTTCGATCGCGCGTTTCAGCTGTGCATCATATTGAGGATTGGCAATACGTTCAATCAGAGCCGCTTCCAGTGATTCAGCGGTTTTCTCGTCAATCTGGCCTGTAGCCTGAATGCCTTTTTGCTTCTGGAATGCCTTGACCGCTTCTTCCGTCTTCTGGTCGTAGTATCCATCCACACGATCCGGTTTGAAATCGAGTCCTCTCAGCATCGTCTGCGCACTTTTCACATCCGAGCTATTGCTGTCATATTTCAGTGGTAACTTCTCTTTGTTAATCGGTGCCACCGAGAAATAATCCGGCTGGTCTACCGCAATATCCGGTTTGATTCCTTTTTCATGAATCCAGTCTCCGTTCGGAGTGAGCCACTTGGCAATAGTGATTTTCAGCAAGCTGCCATCACCCATCTGCTTGTCATAACTCGTCTGGACGGTTCCTTTACCAAAGGAGTTTTCACCAATCAACTTAGCACCTGCTGACTGTTGTAATGCACCGGCCAAAATCTCCGACGCACTCGCACTGCCTTTGTTCATCAGGACTGTGACTGGATAAGCTTTGGCTGATCCATTGGACTTACTTTGTTCCTTTTTGCCGTTCTTGTCTTCCACTTGCACAATAACCTTGCCTTTAGGAACAAACTGCTCAGCGATATCAATAACAACTTGCAACACACCGCCTGGGTCATTCCGTACGTCGATGACCAGACCTTTCATGTTCTGCTTCTCAAGCTTCGCCAATTCTTCCTTAAAGCGATCGCCCGTATTCAAAGAGAATTGAGTAATGGCAATAACGCCAATTCCGCCATCCTCCATGTGCGCATATACGGTCTCCAGATCAATGTCATCCCGTACAATCACAAATTCAATCAGCTCGGAAGATCCGGCACGTTTGACCTGTACCTTCGCTTCACTGCCCTTGGGACCTCTGATTTTGTTAACAGCCTTGTTCAGTTCCAAACCTTGCAGGGATTCGCCGTTGACCGACATAATCATGTCTTTTGCACGAATACCCGCTTTCTCGGCAGGAGATCCTTTGATTGGGGAAACAACAACAACGTTTCCATCCTGAGAGGATACCTCTGCGCCAATACCGGTAAATGAACCTTCGATCGACTCTTCAAACTGAGCAGCCGTTTCCTGCCCCATATAGTTGGAGTACGGATCACCAAGCGATTCCATCATGCCGTTGATCGCACCGTCAATCAATTTGGTCTGATCCACGTCTTTATAATAGTTGCTGGAGATCAAATCCATCGCAGTTTCAATCTTTTTCAAATCGTTCTTCTGCTGTGTATTGCCGGTTACACTAGCCAGCAAACCTTCGCCCGCTGTGGTTTGGTTTGCTATTCCCGGGTAAGTCATTAGTACCAGGGTTAGCAAACTACCACCCAGGAGACCCACAATGACAAGCAGTAGCGCCGATCTTTTCTTCATCATCCGTTTGTCACCGCCTTTAGTTTTGAAGCGTGTCCGATTCCATTCTTGCCAGAATCCATTCCCTGAACATGCCAGCTTATTATATGTCTAGCTTGTACGGAATATGTTTTTTCCATTCGAACGATGGAGCAATAATTACAAATAGTTCATCGGATTTACAGCGGTACCGTTATCTCTCACTTCAAAGTGCAAGTGAGGTCCAGTAGAGTTCCCTGTATTTCCTGACTCAGCGATGGTATCCCCTTTGCTTACTGTGTCTCCCTTGCTGACTTTGAATCCACCTTCGCGCAAGTGACCATATAACGTCCATAGTCCACCGCCGTGGTCCACAATAACCGTATAACCATAACCGCTATACCATTCAGCCATGATCACGATTCCGCCAGAGGCAGCGTGAACCGAAGTTCCCACAGGAACAGCGAAATCAACACCGGCATGCATCTTACCCACTACACCCGTAATTGGATGGGTACGGGGACCGAATGGAGAAGAAATGCGACCTCCAGATACCGGTCTTGAGAAGATACCATTACCGGATGAGTACGTTACCTCACTGCTGCTATCCGAACTCACTCTGGTTGGTGTCTTGGCTGCAGCTTTCGCCCGAGCGGCGGCTGCGGCTTTTGCTTTGGCTGCGGCGGCTGCCTGTTGTTCACGCAATTTATTTTTCTCTTGAAGAAGTGCCGAACGTTTGCTGGCAATCTGCATTAATACATCTTCCTGCTCTTGTGTCAGCTCTTCTGACTCTTCAATTTTAGCATCATATGAAGCGAGAAGCACTTGCTTTTCCGCTTCTTTTTCATTCAATTGGGACTTGCGCTGTTTCTTCTGTGCATACAGACTCTTGGCTTCCGCATATTGCACATCCAGTTCTGCCTTTTTGTCCACAACCAGTTGCTTGTCCGCTTTGTGCTCATCCAGCAGATGCTGATCCTGATCCACAATCGTTTTGAGTGAATCCGCACGGGTCAGGAAGTCAGTGAAGCTAGTAGAGGACAACAATACATCCAGATAGGATACAGCACCGTCCGTATACATCAGGCGTACGCGTGACTCCAACAATTTTTCCCTTGCAACAATGCGTTCTTCTGCCGCTTGCAGATCTTTTTTTGTTGTACGGAGATCTTCCTCCGTGTTCTCGATCTGCAAGGATACACTCGCCAGTTCATCACTAACGACATTGATCTGTTCCATGACAACCTTCAGATAAGCGTTGGTTTTGTTCTTGTAATGCTGTGCTTCCTTTTTGTTGGAAGCAGCTTTTTTTTGCTCCTGCTTGGCAGAAGCCGCCTTGCTCTCCAGTTGCTGAATCTGTTGGTCAATATCGCTGATGCTACTCTTGGCATATCCGTCAGAAGGTTGAAGCGTCAAACTGGCCAATAACGTAAAGGCCAGCAGCGAAGCGGTTTTTTTCAAAATGATGATCCCCCATCCTATGATTTCACAAGAAAGCAACCTGCACAGGTGGTGAACAGCATGTTCTTTGCTTTCTTCAATCTTAAAAGACTCCGTCTTTCCTACATATCGTCAAACAGCGTCCATTAATGAACCTGCTTTGCCATTCTTATCGACATATTCTGCAATTCGATCGTTGAAAACAAAATTAAACGTTGAGTGATTTCCGAATGGACAGTGTACTTCCCAAAATACCTACCAGCACGCCGAGTCCGATCAACAGTGTTCCAAACAGCAACCAGATTTCGCCCAGCGGAATCAAGTTAAGCATCTGCATGAAGACATCCTGACCAATCGTCTTCATCAACTGGCTGTATCCAACAAACAGCACACCAACCGTAATGACCGAGCCAATAAATCCAATGAGTGCACCTTCAATAAAGAAAGGCCAGCGAATAAAGGTATTGGTTGCGCCAACCAGCTTCATAATTCCGATCTCCCGGCGACGTGCCAGAATCGTTACGCGAATCGTATTCGAGATCAGGAACATGGACATCAGACCCAGTCCCCCGACAAAAATAAATCCGATGTTACGAACAAGTTTCGTAAATTTGAATAACACTTCCACCGTTTCCTTGCCGTAGTTCACTTTCATGATCGGCTTCTCCGGGTGTTTTTCGTTCAAAGCTTCGATTTTTTGCGCCACAAAAGCGACGGTTTCCGGTTCAATGACCTCAACTTCAATGGTCTCCGGCAGTGGGTTGTTATCCACATCGAAACCGCTAAGCACGTTATCTGCACTCTCTCCAAGACGTTCACGGAACTCCTTGAGCCCTTCTTCCTTGGACACAAAACGAATCTCACTTACTTCAGGCATCGCGCTGATTTCTTGCTCCAGTGTATTACGCAGGTTCTCGTCCACATTCAGTTCGAGGAACGTGCTGATCTCCACCTGGCTATCAACCTGGTTCGCCATGGAATTCACATTGAGCACCAGCAGCATAAACACACCAAGAATCAGCAGTGACACAATGATCGACATAATGGAGGCTACAGACATCCAACCGTTGCGGAATACGTTTTTGAATCCCTCCCGCAGATGGCGCAAGAGAGTACTAAAATTCATAACCGTATTCCCCTCTCATCTGATCCCGTACAATCTGTCCACGTTCAATGGCGATAACCCGTTTACGCATCGTATTCACGATATCTTTGTTATGAGTCGCCATAACAATGGTTGTTCCCCGGAAATTAATCTCATCCAGCAGTTGCATAATGCCCCACGACGTCTCCGGATCGAGGTTACCTGTAGGTTCATCCGCGATAATAACCGATGGGTTATTGACGATAGCCCGTGCAATGGCAATACGTTGCTGTTCTCCACCAGAGAGCTGTGAAGGTTCACGACCCGCCTTGCTGCGCAGTCCCACCAGATCAAGCACTTCCATCACTCGTTTCTTGATATGACGCTTCGGTGCTTCAATAACTTCCATCGCAAATGCCACATTCTCAAATGCTGTCATCCGTGGCAGCAGACGAAAATCCTGGAACACAACGCCGATGTTACGACGCACATAAGGAATCTTTCTTGGCTTCAACTTACCAATATTAAATCCGTTAATGGATATTTGTCCTTTGGTCGGAACTTCTTCTCTGTACATCAATTTCATAAATGTTGATTTACCTGCGCCGGACGGACCGACGATATAGACAAATTCATTGCGGTCGATCTTCACCGACACCCCTTGTAATGCGTGGGTCCCATTGGCGTAGGTCTTCCACACGTCCTGCATTTCTATCACATCATCACTTCCTGCTCGCATAGTTAGCCATTATCATTTCGACACAATCCCGGCATTTCCTTTAAAAAGACCTGAATTTCATCAGGAAAAAATCCACTTCGTTCCTGTTTCAATGGTGAAGCATGGATTCATATGAAGTTTATTGTAACAAATTTGTTACCTATTGAGTACCCGAAAGTTTTCCTGCATTGGATCATATATATAGAAAGTGTTACAAAGTCGGGAACAACCGAAGTATAAAGGAGCGTACGGTTATGAAAAAAATACATTTGACGGTCATTGTTCTATTCTCTATCCTCTTGATCGGCTCCGCGTCTTATGGATTGCTGTATATGTACGTGAATCAACCTGCCCTGCCCAAGGACGTTCATGTTGGCGGCATACTGGTGGAGGAGAAGAATCGCAAGAACGTATTGCATGAATTGGATGAACAGATCCAAAAGCTGGAGGACTGGCCTGTCACCTTTGAAGTGACTGAACCCAACCCCCAGACGGTGTCGTATACCGCAGCTCAGGTGGGGGTGAGTTACAACGTTAACAGCTTGGAGGCCGCGATACAGCAGCTGGAGGAAGGTAACCTGTGGGAACGCGCTTATGCACGTTATCATTTTCCGAAAGAGTTCTCTCTCGATATGACCTACAGCTCAAGACCACTCCAAGAACATCTCAGCCCTGCCTGGGAAAAAGAAACCTTCGGTACACCTGCGGACGCTGTTCGCCGCATTACCACAAGTGACAAAGTCCAGTATATCCCGGAAAAGGGCGTCCGCCGGATTGATTGGGATACACTCACAAATCTCATACAGACGAAGCTGCACAGGGATTTCAGTGTACTCAACCCGGATGAGAAACCCGCCCCATTGCTGATCCAGGTACCACTTTATACGCTGAAGCCTGAAGTAACCCTTGATTCGCTGCGCCAGGAAGGCATTGACCGAAAGATCATCCAGTTCTCCACGGGTCTGGGCAATAGTAGTGAAGGCCGGATACATAATGTCAGCGCAGCGGCGGAAGCGATTAACGGCATGATTTTGCCACCGGATGCCACATTCGATTATGAGAAGGTCATCCGTAAAGCTGAAAAGGAGTATGGGTTTCGTGAGGCACCGGTCATTGTTAATGGAAGACTAACCCCCGGAATTGGCGGGGGAATCTGCCAGGTATCCAGTACGGTGTATAACGCAGCGCTATTGACGGGTCTTGATATTATTGAGCGTCGCAACCATTCCCTGCCGGTCAAATATTTGCCGAAAGGACTGGATGCCACCTTTGCCTCGGGAGCCATCAATTTTCGCTTCAAGAATAATACCGGAAAATCCTTACTCATTCATGCAGAGGTGAAGAACCACCAATTGATGGTGAAATTTTTCGGCACATTCCCGGAGAATGTCAGCTATGCACTTGAATCTCGTACCATTGAAACATTAAGTGTTCCAGTAAAATATGTGTCCAGTACTGTACTACCTGATGGTGTACAGCAGGTGTTGCAAGACGGACAGCCTGGATATATTGTGGAGACGGTAAGAACCAAGAGGCTGGACGGCAAAGTGGTCGAATCCAAAACGATTACACGGGACACGTACAAAGCTCAGAATCGCCTGATTGCCCGCTCCGGTCATAGTAGCCTGCCTGATCCACAAGGGCCATCTGTGGTCGAGGACGGGATTAGCGATACGAAGCAACCTTAGGCTCCTTTTCTGAAGCATCCAAAAGAGTTCAATCCGTAATTCATGCATTCTAGGATAAACTGATCCTACGAAAACAAAAAGACACACTTCCCGTCCCTTTTAAGGATACGCGAGAAGTGTGTCTTTTCATGGTTTAAGATATGTTCTTCGAGTTTTACCAAGCTACGATCAGCTGTACTACCTTAACTTATAGTTAGTTTACTGCATAACGGTTTAGTGACCGCCGGTGTATTCGCCTTGCTCTTCGCCTATAACCATCTTCTCTTTTCCCATGAAGAAGGAAGCGACCAACGCGAGTGCAGCCGGAATCACAGCCCAGGCAAATAACTGCACGATGGAAGAAGACAGGGCATGTGTGATGGTATCCAGCACCTGAGGCGGAATCGCCTGTCTGAGTTCTGGTGAGAGCAACGCATGTGGATCGGTCAGATCCACTCCCTGAGGCACGCCACCCGCTGAAGCACCGCCTGCTTCCGCAGCTGAACCAGCGAGAGCATCGTTCATTTTACGCATAAAAACCTGGCTCTGTACGATACCAAAGATCGTAATGCCCATCGTCATACCGAGGGACCGCAAAAAGTTAAGTGTGGAGCTTGCTGCTCCACGTCTTTGCGGTTCAAACGCATTCATGGCTGCATTGCTAAGTACGGAGAACGAAGCACCGACACCCAGACCAACCATCACCATGTAGATACGTATCGTCCAAAGGGATGAATTCTCATCCAGTGTAGTCAACAATCCAAGTCCAATGACAAGTAAAGCCAACGTAGGAATCATGATATTACGATACTTGATTTTGGTCATCAGCACCCCGCCCAAGGACGCCGTCACAACGGACCCAAGCATCATCGGTAGCAACACAAGACCGGAGTTGGTCGCTTTACCACCAAGTACCCCCTGTATGAAGATCGGAATGTACACGGATGCTGTAATGAACGCCGCACCACTGAACATCCCAATAACGTTACTGGACCAGTAGACCCGGTTGCGGAACATGCTGAAGGAGATGATTGGTTCTTTGGCTTTGGTTTCTGCAAAAAGGAAGAGCAGCGCTAATGCTACAAATCCGGCAAACAAGCCAAGAATCTGCCACGAACCCCAGGCAAATGTTTTGCCGCCCAGTTCCAGACCAAAGATCAGGCACACAACAGCACCGATCAGCGTTACGGCACCCAGCCAGTCGATCTGTTGAGATTGATGCTGATGAGACTCCTTGTAGAAGAACGCAATAAACACAAATGCAATCAAGCCTAGCGGCAGGTTGATATAGAATACCCATTCCCATGTCGCATATTGGGTAATGTAAGCACCGAGCAGAGGTCCGAATACGCTGGACAGGCCAAAGACGGCTCCAAACAATCCACCCAATTTACCACGAGATTCTGGTGCAACGACATCAAACATGATCGTAAAGGCAATCGGGACCAGGGCCCCCGCACCAATACCTTGAATCGCTCTGTACATCGTCAATTCCACAATAGACGTTGCCGTTCCGCACAGCGCTGAGCCAAGCATAAACACAATAATACCAAATACAAAAAACTTCTTCCGTCCATACATATCGGATAGCTTACCAAAGATCGGCATCCCTGCCATCTCAGCCACCATGTACGCGGAGGTAACCCAGACGAACTTGTCGAGCCCACCCAGCTTCCCGACAATGTCCCCCATAGCTGTTGCCACGATGGTGTTATCCATCGAAGCCATTAGTATGCTGAGCAGTAACCCTGCCAGCACCAATCCAATACTGTTTTTACGTGCAACCATTGTACTCAATCTCTCCATTCACGCTCTATTCATATGACTGCATTAGTATATCCGAAAAGAAGTTTTCGTTAATCAGTCCAAGGACCGATTGCTTTGCAGCAAAACTTCCGATTGCGGATGAATTTGCAGAGATGAACGGTATTCCACTGTACCAATCCGGCAGCCAGGACCGATTTTTATTTTATCGCCACGGACAATCTCGGCCTCCGTATTCTCTAATTCAATGTCATCACCTTCGATAATCTGTGCCTTGAGAATTGATTTATTCCCTGTAAACAAGTCATTCAACCGACCGCTCTTCACCGAAATGATGGAACCACCCATTTCCTTGACCTCGGATGGACCCATGATTTTGAGCGTCATGTGTTCAGCGCTGAGCATCCCCGCTATCGTCAAACGCCCGTTCAGCTTGATATTTTCCGCCTGACAATCCCCTGACAGATGAAGTTCACCGACCACTTTTATATGCTCAGCTTTGGCATGCAGGCCAGATGCCTGGATTCCATCATCACCATCGTTGCTGGCCTCTCGCTCTGTCAGAGTAAGGGTTCCGGTAATTTTAATATCTGTGGATTCAAGCGATCCGTATATGACCGACGTACCCGTGCATTTGAAACGATCACAAGATAGATTGTCGTTAAAGGACGCGTCCCCTACAACCTTGATCTTGCCGTACACGCCCCCAGAAGAACTGCCATCACCAACGATGCTGATATCCATTTTTTTGTCCAATGAACGCCCAGGATTGTTATTCATGTCCATCCCATCCCTTTCTCTCCATATCCAAACTTTATATTCGCTGACTGCTGCCCACCTTGGCATCCTGATCTACTTCAAGTTCACCTGAATACTCGACCAGCCTGATGTTACAGCCGCGACCGATAAAAATGTTACTCCCCCGAACAATGTCAGCTTCGGTATCTTCCAGCACAATCTCATCACCTTCAATTAAGGATGTCTTAAATGAAGGTGTCCCGCCCAGACCAATACTTTTCCAAAAGCCATTCTGTTGTTCCTTGCGACGAATATCGATGCGCTCTCCGCCAATCTCTTTAGCTGAAGAAGATGTGTGCAGCCTGATCTCCACTGTTCCCGCATTCAGTAAACCGCTGATCTTAATATTGCCCCGTACATTCAGGGACTCACATTGGACATCCCCTTCAATATCGATCACACCGCCAATATCAATTCGTTCCCCATCCACTCTTCCACGTACAGTACACTTTCCGTTCACCTCAAGCTCAGGGCTATGGAGATCTCCGTTAATCGTCGTCATGCCATCTACACGAACACGAGAACTGGTAAGAGGTCCATTCAACGTACACATGCCGTTAATCGTTGCACTCTCGGAGGTCAAAGCGCCGTGCATCTTCAATGTTCCATTCACTTCCATAGAGGTGCAGTCCAGGTTACCGTTCACCTTAGCCATGCCATCAATAGATACACGGTGAAAATTCCCGCCTGCCGTTTGACTTATGCCCGCCACATTCAGATCATTCCGCTTATTCCGCTCTTCCATAGATGATCCTCTCCTTATCCCAATTTGAGTTTTAATTCTTCCATAAATGTTCCCATCGGCTGTCTAAGAACCACTTTCACACCATTGTCAAAATAAAACTCCGTTCCTGCTGTTACCAGCATGAATGAAGGAACACCCATCTTACGAATAAGCACGAGTTCGCTGGGTTTGCCTGTAAAACGGTAATAATGTTCGGACATCACTTCGATCAGCAAAGCACCCTCTTGCCGAGTAATATCTCCGCTCATTAACAGCTTATCAAGGACGTAGAGCATCATAATCTGCTCCAAAGCATACAGCGATTGCTCTCGACCTGCTTCTTTCAATAGATCCAGGGATATTTGTGAAACAATGTTTCGCTCTAATAGTTGCTCTGCAGACATCTCCACTTCACCCAACGTAGGTGAGAACACGTCTGCCAGCTCATCCAGCGATAATCCGTCTTTCATATTGAGAATCTTGTCAATGCGCAGTAAAATCTGTTGTTTGGGAAAAAAGGTTTCTTGTCCGGTGTAGGAAGACTTCCGAATGAACCATTCTTCCGGAATGAGATTTTTCCGCTTCCAGCGGTATAACTGACCGTATGAGATTCCTGTCAGGTCCAACAATTCTTTCTTGGAGATCAAATCATCCGTCATATATGGTCCCCCTTTTTATTGAAACGAGCGTAACATAACATTGTTACGTTGTAAAGTGTGTTAAAGATCGATGATCAGATTACAGATTTCCACTTTAACCACTGGTGTGAAATTCTTTGTTTTCTACTGTAGATCTTGTTATTGCAATGGGAGAGTAATGCGTATAACCTGTTACATATAAACACTTTGGAGGCTTAGGCATCCGACTTCCATCCCATCGTCTCATGTCAGAACACGTGGTTAACGAACTTATGAAAGGGGTTTCTTATACTCATGGCACTTATTAAATGTGATTTTTACTCGGATACACTCGGGCTTAGCACCAGCATGCATGTCATTCTGCCGCAACAAACCCACAATCAGATCGGTATGGAGAATGTGACTGGCAAAGGGCTGCACCCAACTCTGTACCTGCTGCACGGTCTGTCTGATGATGATTCCATCTGGCTGCGCCGGACTTCCATCGAACGTTATGTGGCCAACCTCGGGATCGCCGTTGTTATGCCACAGGTACACCGCAGCTTCTATACAGATATGGTAGAAGGCGGACGTTACTGGAGCTTTATCAGTGAAGAACTGCCGGCACTTGCTCGTTCTTTCTTCCCGCTGTCAGATCAACGGAAGGACAATTTCGTTGCCGGATTATCCATGGGTGGCTATGGGGCTTTCAAGCTGGCCCTTCGTAAACCAGATCAATATGCGGCTGCTGCCAGTTTGTCTGGAGCACTCGATATGTCTGCACATATGGATAGAAATGCATCCTCAGCATTACAACAGACGGAGTTACAGCGGATTTTCGGACCCGAGGTCGCAGGTACAGAGAACGATCTGATCCATCTACTTAAAGAGAGTCAAGCCAGCCAAGGGCCACAGCCCCTGCTCTATCAGTGCTGCGGAACGGAAGATTTCCTGTATGAGGATAATCAAACCTTCCGTCAAGCCTGTGAACAGACGAACTTCGAACTGACGTACGAGGAAGGGCCTGGTGAACATGAGTGGGGCTACTGGGATGCCAAGATTCAGGATGTATTGAAATGGTTGCCTTTACAAAAGCGCGATTAGTGGAGAATTGCATTGGAGCTACCGCGAGTAACTAAACTGGTACTCCGATAGTAGAACAACATCCGTCGCGGTTGAGTAGAATGTATCTAGAGCACATTGCTGTAAAACACAAAGAAGCAGGCCGTTGAGAACAAAGTTCTCTGGCCTGCTTCTTTGTTGTACTGTTGTATCTGTAAGGGTACCTTATAGTAGCGGTGGTATTAACCGCGGTTCGTAATCCATTGCTCGGTGATCTCCAGTACCTTCTCACTGCGTCCAATCGCTTCAGCAACTTGACCCGAAGCTGTCCCGCCGTAAACATTACGAGCGTTCACAACCGCTTCCGGTTGCAGTACATCATAGATCCGGTCATCAAACAGTGGTGAGAACTGACGGAATTCATCAATCGTCAGATCCAGCAAATACTTGCTGTTCTGGATGCAGTACAGCACCGTTTTACCAATCACTTCATGCGCCTGACGGAAAGGCAAGCCTTCGCCTACGAGGAAGTCGGCAATATCCGTAGCATTGGAGAAATCCTGGTTGACCGCTTGACGCATCCGATCCTTGTTCACTGTCATCGTCGCGATCATTGGAGCAAACAGTTGAAGCGCACCTTCCAGCGTCGCTACAGTATCAAACATGCCTTCTTTGTCTTCCTGCATGTCTTTGTTGTATGCCAGTGGAAGAGATTTCAGTACTGTCAGCAAACCGATCAGGTTGCCGTACACACGTCCTGTTTTACCACGAACGAGTTCAGGAACGTCCGGATTTTTCTTCTGAGGCATAATGCTGCTGCCTGTGCAGAACGCATCGTCCAGTTCAACGAATCCAAACTCCGTGCTGCTCCATAGTACCAGCTCTTCACTCAGACGGGACAAGTGAGTCATGATCAGCGAAGCTGCCGCCAGGAACTCAACGATGAAGTCACGGTCGCTTACTGCGTCCAGACTGTTCTCGTACACGCCATCGAAGCCCAGTTGTTCCGCCACAAAATGACGGTCAATCGGGAAAGTTGTGCCCGCGAGTGCACCTGCGCCCAGTGGCAGGATGTTAATACGTTTGTAGCTGTCCATCAGACGCTCCGCATCCCGTTGGAACATGGAGACATATGCCATCAGGTGATGTGCGAACAGAATTGGCTGCGCCCGTTGAAGATGCGTATAACCCGGTACAATTGTATCGAGGTTATCTTTTGCTTGTCCAATCAGTGCTTCCTGCAAGGAATGCAGCATGCCTACAAATCCAACCACGCGTTCGCGCAGGTATAGGTGCATATCTGTTGCAACTTGATCGTTCCGGCTACGGCCTGTATGTAATTTCCCGCCTACAGGACCAATCGTCTCGATCAGGTTTTTCTCAATATTCATGTGGATGTCTTCGTCCGATACGGAGAATTCCACTTCGCCCGCACGGATTTTGTGCAGAACGGTGATCAATCCTTCTTTGATCGTCTCTACATCTTCCGCCGGAAGAATACCGCATTTGCCCAGCATTGTCACATGGGCCAGACTGCCCTGAATATCTTCCTCAGCCAAAGCCTTGTCAAAATTGATCGATGCCGTATATTCCTCAACCAAATGATTGGTTTGTTTTGTAAAACGTCCTCCCCACAGCTTGCTCACGGTGAGTACTCCCCTTTCGCTCATGGACAAAGCCGCTCCTGCCAGATGTGCAAGAACGGCCTGCCTTGTCATTTATATTGATATAGCTGCTCTATAGATGCAGGTTGAAATTAGTTTTTGTTTTGCTCCACGCCGGAGTTTACTTTCAAACGCAGTGCATTCAGGCGGATAAAGCCTGTTGCATCACCTTGATCGTAGGCTTGCGTTGGATCAGCTTCCATTGTAGCGATGTCCGGATTGTAGAGGCTGACAGGGCTTTTCACGCCTGCGCCGATAATGTTACCTTTGTACAGTTTCACACGAACCGTACCTGTTACATTTTTTTGGCTTTCAGTCACCAGCGCTTGCAATGCAAGACGCTCTGGTGCGAACCAGAAACCGTTGTATACCAGTGTGCTATAACGTGTGATCAGGCTATCACGCAGGTTCATCACTTCACGGTCCATCGTGATGGACTCCATTTTGCGATGTGCGGTGAACAGGATTGTTCCACCTGGTGTTTCGTATACGCCACGGCTCTTCATACCAACAAAACGGTTCTCAACCATATCTACACGGCCAATACCATGTTTGCCACCCAGCTCGTTCAGTTGCTCCATCACTTGCAGCGGGCTCAGGCGCTCACCGTTCAGTGCAACACAGTCACCTTGTTCGAATTCCAGTTCAACATATTCCGCTTGATCTGGTGCATCTTCAGGTGCACTGCTCAGCAGGAACATGTCTTTGTTCTCGTCCGCGCTTGGATCGAACCAAGGATCTTCGAGCACACCGCTCTCATAGCTGATATGCAGCAAGTTACGGTCTGTGGAGTATGGTTTAGCCGCAGATGCGGTTACCGGAATGCCATGTTTTTCAGCGTACGCGATCATCTCGGCACGTCCCGGGAACTGGTTACGGAATTCTTCCAGACGCCAAGGTGCAATTACGTTAATGTCTGGTGTCAGTGCAGCCGCGTTCAGCTCAAAACGAACTTGGTCATTTCCTTTACCTGTAGCGCCGTGAGCGATGGCTGTAGCACCTTCTGCACGAGCGATATCCACCATGCGTTTAGCGATCAGTGGACGAGCGATACTTGTACCGAGCAGGTATTGCCCTTCATAAAGGGCACCAGCTTGGAACATTGGATAGATGAAATCTTTTGCGAATTCATCGCGTAGATCGTCGATGTATACTTTGGAAGCGCCTGTTGCCAGTGCTTTTTCCTCCAAACCGTCCAATTCATCCTTTTGTCCAATATCCGCTGTGAAAGCGATAATCTCTGCATCATATGTTTCTTTTAACCATTTCAAAATTACAGATGTGTCCAACCCGCCTGAATATGCGAGTACAATTTTTTCCTTAGCCATGTTCGATGGTCCTCCCCAAGATCAGTTGCTATAAACTTTTATCTATCATCGCGAAATCTGCGCCTAAAATCAACCCATTCAATGAAATAGCAGCTATTCGCTCATTAAAGCAGCCATTAATGCTTTCTGTGCATGCAAGCGATTCTCCGCCTGATCAAAGATCAGGGAGTTCGGTCCGTCAATTACACCGGCACTCACTTCTTCGCCGCGGTGTGCTGGCAGACAATGCAAGAACATGTAGTCCGGCTTCGCGCCTTTCATCAGTTCCTCGTCCACTTGATATGCCGCAAATGCCTGCTCACGAATCTTCTGCTCTTCCTCAAAGCCCATGCTCGCCCATACATCCGTATACACGATATCTGCATTTTTCGCAGCTTCCTGTGCACTGTACGTTACAGTCACTTCAGAACCGCTCTCCTGTGCGATAATACGTGCCTGCTCCACAACCGCGCTATCCGGCTCATAGCCTTCTGGCGTTGCTACAGCAACATGCATACCCATCTTCGCTGCACCCAGCATCAGGGAGTGCGCCATGTTGTTGCCATCTCCGATGTAGGCCATTTTCAGACCTGCCAGCTTGCCTTTGTGCTCCAGTACCGTTTGGAAGTCTGCCAGTACCTGGCAAGGATGCGCTGCATCGCTCAGGCCATTAATGACCGGAACATCGGCATGCTCTGCCAGTTCAGTTACATTATGGTGTCCAAAGGTACGGATCATGATGCCGTCCAGGTAGCGGGACAATACTTTGGCTGTATCATGTGTTGTTTCCCCGCGACCCAGCTGGATATCATTTTTGCTCAGGAAGAGCGCATGTCCACCCAATTGGAACATGCCCACTTCAAAGGATACACGCGTACGTGTGGATGACTTTTCAAAAATAAGTCCGATCGTTTTGCCTTTCAACGGTTGAAAAGGTACACCGCTTTTTTGCTTGCCTTTAATCTCAATTGCGAGATCAAGCAGATAACGAATCTCCTCAGCTGTGTAGTCCGTGAATTCGATAAAATCCCGGCCTCTCAGATCAATCTTCTGAATCTTTTCCGTCTGTTGTGCTGTCATGTATAATGTCCTCCTTATTTCCGGTTCCCTGCACCCGCACGGGCAGAAGAGAGCACCGTTAACACTTTGTCTGGATGCTTCTCGGATTTATTCATTCCCGCCTTCTGCAATTTCACCGCGCGGCTACAGGGATTCATCATCTCATTCTGCTTCGAGGCCGGTAATGGCCCCGAGACAGAAAGGTTCTCATTTTTATGTTAGGCTTTCGCCGCTACGTGCTCTTCGATCAATGTGGCTACCAGCGATACTGCCTCGTCGATCTCTTCTTTGCTCACATACAGGTTCGGAAGCAAACGAATCACATTTGGTCCTGCAGAGACGAACAAAATCCCGCGTTTTTGCCCAGCAAGCACTATATCACCTACCGGCTCAGCACATTCAATACCGACTAACAATCCCAAGCCACGAACTTCCTTCACAAAGGAATTGCCTGCCAAACGATTCCGCAGGGAGCTCATCAGGTATTCACCCATCTCCGCTGCACGCTCTGGCAAGCGATCTTCCAGCATCGTTTCGATTGTTGCAATTACAACGGATGAAGCAAGTGGTGTTCCGCCAAATGTTGTCGCATGGCTACCTGGCGTGAACGCATCCCGCAGGAAACCTTTACCCAGCATTGCGCCTACAGGGAAACCACTGCCGATACCTTTGGCAACGGTGAACACGTCTGGCTCAATGCCATAATGTTCGTGTGCAAACAGTTTACCCGTACGTCCCATTCCCGTTTGAACTTCATCAACAATGAGCAACAATCCATGCTCGTCACACAATTTCCGTACATGTTTGACGAATTCCGGCTCAACCGGATATACACCACCCTCGGCCTGAACCATTTCCAGCATAATAGCTGCTGTGTTGGGTCCAATTGCCGCTTCAAGCGCAGGGATATCATGCAAAGGTACGGTTACAAATCCGGCTGGCAATGGTAAAAATCCTTCTTTCACCTTATCCTGTCCGGTTGCTGTCAGTGTAGCGAGTGTCCGTCCATGGAAGGACTGGGCAAAGGTGATCACTTCATAGCGATCTGTGCCTTTCACCTTCTGGTGATAACGACGTGCAACTTTGATAGCCGCTTCGTTCGCTTCAGCGCCACTGTTACAGAAAAACACCGCGTCAGCGCATGTATTGGCTGTCAACAATGCTGCTGCTTTCTCCTGGCCCGGAATCTGGAACAGGTTGGATACATGCCACAGCTCATCAATCTGAGCTTTCAGCTTGGCTCCGACTTTCTCCGGTGCATGGCCCAGGCTAGTTACAGCGAGTCCGCACATGAAATCGAGATATCGATTTCCCTGGTCATCCCACAACCAGCTGCCTTTACCTTTGACCAGACTGATTGGATAACGTGCATACGTTTGGAAAAGCGAGCTTTCCGTCTGTGCCGCTGCACCTGTTGCTGTTGCGCCCGCTACCGCTGTGCCAGAACCTGGCTGTTCGTTGCCTTTTGCCATGACCATATCACTCCTTATTGGTTGGTACACGAGCAATTATATAAGAAACCTGATTTACACTAGACCACTCCGATTGCGGAACCATCTTCCGAACGTATGCATACTCCACTTCGATGACAGAACAACCTTCCGATCGCTGTTATCCCTGGATTTTTTTTATTCCCCTTCAATGGGGAAAATCCTGTGATAAAGGCGCACGCTCCGCTTCTTCAGGTTATTTCTGTCCTCTCCGTTATGCATTTTTATTCTTCAGATTGGTTCTGCACCCTACGTTATTGTGAGTGTAATATTAGATTTCTTATATAAAAAAGCCGTGCACATATTTTTTATCTTGTATAAGAACCCAAATGAACCTTATTGCATACGGATGATTCTTGTTCCGATGATTTCTCCGCTGAGCACTCGGCTCAGGATTTGAGGTTCGCTGCCGTCTACGATGACGACCTCACGTACTTGGCCATGAATACATGCAATTGCTGCACGCACTTTGGGAATCATGCCGCCATAGATTTCTCCGGTCTGGATCATGTCCTCAATCTCTTGTACAGATACGGATGGCAGTACTTTTTTCTCGCCGCCTACGTTCTTCATGATGCCAGGAACGTCAGTCACGACAATCATCCGACTTACGCCGAGATGAGACGCCACTGCACCTGCCGCTGTATCTGCGTTAATGTTGTAGCGTTGTCCAGTTGCATCTACGCCAACTGGTGCAATAACCGGCATGTAACCCATGTTCACGATGCCTTGGATAATCTCTGCGTTCACACCAGTGACATCGCCTACCCAACCGATCTCTGCGTGGTTTGTAACAGGTTTAGCCTGAATCAGACCCCCGTCCACGCCAGACAAGCCTAGTGCACGGCCGCCCACACGTTGAATCAAACGCACGATCTGTTTGTTGATACTGCCCGCAAGCACCATCTCCACTACGTCCAGCACAGGTTCAGTCGTTTTGCGCAGGCCATTAACGAATTCGGTTTCGATACCAAGCTTCGCAAGTTTATCTGAGATCGCAGGACCTCCACCATGCACGATTACCGGCTGCGTGTCCTGAGACTGCAAATCACGCAGATCCGCAAAGAAAGACTCAGGCAATGCTGCCAGCGTGCTGCCTCCACATTTCATGACAAACATCTGTTTCTCTGTGCTCGCTTCCGTTGCGGTACTCTTGTTTGGCATTGTTGAATTCATGAGGGCAAGCTCCTTCCATAGTAAAAATTACATTCAAAAAAATATAACACTTTTATAAGGTGACGAAGGCTGGTAGGAGTCCATTCCGAATTCGGATTGTTCTTTCGATCGCTGTTGTCTCCAGGTTTCTTGAATTATCCCTATATAGGGGAATACCCGGAGACTAAGGCGACCGCTCCGCTTCTGCAGAATCAATTCCGTCTTCTCCATTACTATCGCTATATGTTCAATACCAAACAACAAGTTTAAATTTTATTGATAATTTTTGAATCATCTCACGAAACAGCTTCACAATAGAAGACAGCTGTTTCGCAAAACCTTTATCCCAAAGACTTATTACGTGCGGTATGCTGCGTTAATTCGGACGTAGTCATACGTCAGGTCGCAGCCCCAGGCTGTTGCTGTTCCTTCGCCGTGGTGCAGATCCACCACAATGCGAACTGTATCAGTCTGCAAATACGCCAGTGCCACTTCTTCGTCGAATACGACTGGGCGGGACTGCGCAAGTACCGAGATATCTCCCAAACGGATATCTACCGTATCCGGGTTCACCGGCTGTCCTGCACGCCCTACGGCTGCAATAATCCGTCCCCAGTTGGCATCTGCGCCAAACATGGCTGATTTCACAAGACTCGAACCGATGACAGTTTTCGCGATTGCTTGCGCGGATTCATCACTTACCGCACCTGTAACTTCTACCTCAACCAGTTTGGTTGCTCCTTCACCATCGCGAGCAATGGCTTTGGCTAGCACTTGGCAAACATAGGTGAAGCCGGCTGCAAAAGCGTCCCAATCTGGATGCTCTGTGGTCAGCTCTTCATTGCCTGCATAACCACTGGACATAGCTACCAGCATGTCGTTTGTACTTGTATCCCCATCAACGGTAATCATGTTAAATGTATGATTGGTTGCCTGGCGCAGCAAGCGCTGCAACGCTTCTGCACCAATGACCGCGTCAGAGGTCATGAAAGCGAGCATCGTCGCCATATTCGGATGAATCATACCCGAGCCTTTGGCGGCTCCCGCAATCGTAACCGTCTTACCGTTAACCAGAACGGAGACGCAAGCTTCCTTTTTCACCAAATCCGTTGTCAGAATCGCTTGTGAAAATTGTTCCGCCTCATTCGACTCCTTGCCCATATGCGCCGGAAGTCCGGTAATGCCTGAATGTACAGCATCCATTTTGAGCAATTCCCCAATGACACCTGTGGAAGCTACAGCTACATCCTCTTCTGCCACACCCAACTCACGCGCAGCGGCCGAACGCATCGCATATGCATCTTCTTCCCCTTGTTGCCCTGTACATGCATTCGCATTACCACTGTTAACGATAACAGCCTGAAGGCGTCCGTTGCTCAAGCTTTCGCGCGTTACTTTAAGCGGTGCTGCTTGAAACACGTTCGTTGTGTATACAGCAGCAGCTGTAGCCGGCACATCACATCGGATCGCTCCGATGTCATTACGAGATGTCTTTTTTAATCCGCAGTGAAGTCCACCAGCAGTGAATCCCCCAGGGGTTACAATCGTTCCGTTCTCAACCACGGTAAAAGTATGTTGCTCCACATTCGTTCCCATATCATATCCCCCGTATGCGTTCAGCCATATGCTGATGATCCGCCTGCTTACCTGATCCGTTCTTCCTAAGTTGACTCCGAGAAAGCACTTTTACACCGAGTGTTCCAGTGCTCCTCTTGAATTCCAATCCCTTATGGATATACCGGTGTCATGTTCAGCCCGAGGTTCTCCTCCCATCCCATCATCAGGTTCATATTTTGAATCGCTTGCCCGGAAGCACCCTTCACCAGGTTGTCGATGACCGAAATAATCGTTAAACGACCTGTGCGAGGATCCACCGCAAATCCGATATCACAATAGTTGGATCCGTACACTTCTTTGGTAGAAGGCCAGATGCCCGGTTCACGTACACGCACGAAAGGTCTGTTCTCATAATATTTGCGGTATAAATCTACGATCTCCCGATCACTGTGTTCCCCAACGAGTTTTGCATACATCGTACTCATGATTCCACGTGTCATTGGCACCAGATGTGTTGTGAAGGTAACCGTAACTGGCGTTCCCGTTATACTGCCAAGCACTTGTTCGATCTCGGGAATATGTTGATGTTTATTCAGTTTATAGGCTTTGAAATTCTCATTCATCTCTGCATAATGGTTTGTCAGACTTGTTCCACGTCCCGCTCCGGATACGCCTGATTTGGCATCAATAATAATAGTAGAAGGATCAATCCAGCCTGCCTCTACAGCAGGGATCAGTCCAAGAAGTGTAGCCGTTGGATAACAACCTGGGTTGGATATAAAATTCTGTCCCTTCACTTCTTCGCCATACACCTCAGCCATGCCGTATACCGCTTGTTCCAGCAAAGTAGCTGGAGGAGCCGGATGTTTGTACCACTCTTCGTACACCGTTCCATCCTTGAGTCTGAAATCGCCAGACAGGTCAATCACCTTAAGTCCTGCTGCCAGCAGGCTTGGTACGAGCTTAGCACTTACGCCGGACGGGGTCGCTGTGAATACCAGATCCGCACGACTCGCAATTTCAGCCGGATCCACACCGTCGAGTGGCCTGTGAATCACGTCCGTCAAATGCGGAAATCCATCTGCGATGGACTCACCACTGCTCGATGATGAGATCACCGATGTGATTTCAACCAACGGATGGTTCTGGAAAAAACGAATCAGCTCCACCCCGCCGTAGCCGGTGGAACCGACGATTGCTACTTTTAATTTGTTATTCACTCTCGCTCCCCCAATCTCGATGTATGCGCTACTTGTGCTATGTCCTTGCCTGAAGGATACTCGAACACAGCAATTCCGTCGCTTATATGCATATTTGTGTATTATTATACGACTCTGGTTATATAAATACAACACTCTATCATCAATTTCACATGGATTTCCATCCAATCCGAACATATCTTTTTTAACATCCGGGACGAATAGGTATACATCTGTTAAAATACGTATTAGTAGGAAACATTACAATCAGGGTCTCATTCATAACTAACCTGCTATCAAGGACATATGAATAGATTCATGATGGTCATTATGAGACGTGGGGGACTATAGTGCATATCGAATCCATTTTACTTATTGTACTCCTTGGCCTGAATATTATTTTTGCGGCAGCAGTCGTTTTCTTCGAACGGAAGGATGCTAGCGCTTCCTGGGCTTGGCTGCTCGTCTTGAACTTTATTCCGGTGTTTGGGTTTGTACTTTATCTTTTAACCGGTCAGAACCTGACCCGATACCGGCTTTTCCAGTGGAAAGAACGTAAGAAGCTCGGGCTAGAGGAACGTATTGAAGCCCAGCTCACGCAGTTGCACGATAACCGCACCCCTTTCCGCAACCAAGCAACCGAGACTAGCCAGGACATGATCTATATGAACCTGAAGCAGAACGGTGCTCTGTTAACGGAGGATAATGCGGTTGAGATCATTACGGACGGAACAGACAAGTTCCAGCGGCTCTTGGATGACATCGAAGCGGCTCAGGATCACGTGCACGTACAATACTACATTTATAGAGGCGACCGTCTGGGCAAAAGAATTCGAGATGCACTCATCCGCAAAGCGCGGGAAGGCATCAAAGTTCGTTTGCTGTATGACGCGCTCGGATCACGGCGGGTATCCAAACGCTTTTTCAAAGAATTGCGCGAAGCAGGCGGTTTGGTTGAAGTCTTTTTCCCCTCCAAATTCAGTCTGATCAACTTGCGTATGAACTACCGGAACCACCGGAAGATTGTCATCATTGATGGTAACCTTGGATACACGGGCGGGTTTAATGTCGGAGATGAGTATCTGGGCTTGAACTCGAAATTCGGTTACTGGCGTGACACACATCTGCGTATTCAAGGGAACGCCGTTCATGCGCTGCAGACTCGTTTTCTCCTGGATTGGAATGAAGCGTCCAAACAACACGATACACCTTACGTTCCGGCGCATTTCCCTCATATCGAGGGCACAGGAAAGATTGCCATGCAGATTGTCTCCAGTGGACCGGATGCAGAGACTGAACATATCAAGAACAGTTATCTCAAGATGATTAACGGGGCCAAACAATCCATTCTGATTCAAACGCCTTATTTTATCCCGGATGCCAGTGTATTCGAAGCTATTCGTCTCGCGTGTCTGTCCGGCATAGATGTTCGCATTATGATTCCAAATAAGCCCGACCATGCCTTTGTATATTGGGCTACGTTATCTTATATTGGTGAGTTGCTGAAGGTTGGCGCCAAAGTATTTATATACGACAATGGTTTCATTCATGCCAAAACACTTATCATTGACAGTTTAGTTGCATCCGTGGGAACCGCCAATATTGACTACCGCAGTTTCCGGTTAAACTTTGAGGTTAATGCCTTTATGTATGATGAAGCGATTGCGACAGCACTTGTACAAACCTTTGAACACGACCTGCATGTATCGCGGGAAATGACACTCGATGAATACCAAAAACGTAGTCTGATTATCCGCTTCAAAGAAGCGATTTCCCGTCTGCTGTCTCCGATTCTGTAGTGGTGGCACTCCGATGACAGCACATCCTTCCGATCGCTGTTATCCCCAGATTTTTTTGATTCCCTATTCTAAAGGGGAAAATCCGGGGATAAAGGCGAACGTTCCACTTCTTCAGGATATTTCTGTCCTCTCCGTTATGTGAAATGTTAAGTTGAACTTTTAATAATAGAAAAGCAGGTACTCCCTCTCCGTTATCTCAGAGGAGGGCGTACCTGCTTTTTTTCTTAAATTTTCAAACTTATGAGCCTATATTGGCTCACTCATTATATTTTCAACCAGTTCACACATGCTCTCCCCGCTTAAAACCTTCACCAAGCACTTCATGCGCGTTACTGATAATGACAAAAGCTCCAGGGTCCACAGACCGGATTAATGCTTTGAGTCTTGGTACCTCATTTTGTCCAACCACGACCATTAGTACTGTTCGTTGATCATCGGTGTAACCACCTTTGGCTTCCAGCTTTGTTAATCCGCGATCCAGATCATCCAGAATCACTTTGCTAATCGCTTCGGTCTGGTTGGAGATAATATAAGCCACCTTGGAAAAGCCTAGGCCCATCTCAACGGCATCGATCACTTTACCGGTAACATACAACCCAATTAGCGCATAGAGAGACTGTTCCAATGACAAAACAAATGCAGCCATAATAATAACGGTAGCATCCATAATTACGACACAAAGAGAATAACTCAGTCCGCTGTATTTCTGTACGATTCTGGCAAGAATGCTCATGCCACCTGTTGATCCTCTACCTCGGTATACAATTCCAATCCCTAAACCAACACCAATCCCACCATACAGTGAACCAAGTAGCGGATTCGTTGTTGGAATGGCCCAATCCTTCGTGAGATAAACTAACAGTGGCAGGACAATACTGCCCAGTACTGAACGAATCCCATACTGCTTACCAATAAGCAGGAAACCAGCGATCAGGAGTGGGATGTTAATCGCCCACTGGGTATATGCCGGCTCCCAATTAAGCCACTCCTTGCCCAGAATTGATAACCCGGACACCCCACCCGAAGCGATCTGATTTGGTAATAAAAATAAATTAAAGGCCACTGCAATTAAAAACGAACCTACAATGATAGATACCGTATCCACGACGTTTCTCCATGGACCATTGAGTGGAATGAGGCTAGTTATCCTCTTTTTGCGATTATTGTGAAGTTGTGATCGTTGTTGCATGTTCTCGTGCTCTCCTTTTATGTGACTGATCAGTTGTTCGCTCATTTTTTCTATCCTATAAAATTATTCAAAAAAAAGCTCCCGTATACACCAGCATACGCCTACACGTATGGGTCCATACAGGAACTTATATTAATCGGTTTCTACTTTAATCTGGCTACGCAAATAACCATCGATGAATGCATCGAGGTCGCCGTCCATTACTGCTCCTGTATTTCCTGTCTCTACGCTTGTACGGTGATCCTTTACCATACTATAGGGATGGAACACATAGGAGCGAATCTGGCTACCCCATGAAATATCCGACTGATCTCCTCGGATTTCATCCAGCTGTTGTTTTTGCTCTTCAATTTTACGCTCATACAATTTCGAACGAAGCATCTTCATCGCCCGCTCACGGTTCTTGATCTGTGAACGTTCATTCTGACACGTTACAACTACACCTGTCGGAAGATGGGTAATCCGCACGGCTGAGTCGGTGGTATTGATATGCTGTCCACCCGCGCCACTCGCACGGTAGGTGTCAATCTTGAGATCCTCTGTTCGAATGTCCAATTCAATCGTATCATCAATCTCAGGAACCACATCACATGATACGAAGGAAGTATGCCTACGGCCCGATGAGTCAAAAGGAGAGATCCGCACCAGTCGGTGTACACCCTTCTCGGCTTTCAGATAACCATAAGCATTGTGCCCCTTGATCGATAGCGTGACGCTCTTGATCCCCGCCTCATCTCCTGGAAGATAATCCAGAACCTCAACCTTGAAGCCACGCTTCTCGGACCAACGTGTGTACATCCGGAGTAACATCTGTCCCCAGTCCTGTGACTCGGTACCACCTGCCCCTGGATGAAGCTCTAGAATGGCATCCATCTTATCATACGGCTGGTTCAGGAGCAGCTGAAGTTCGAACTCTGCCACCTTGCTCACGATCGCCGTGACGCTTCTACCGATCTCTGCAGCGAGGTCTTCGTCGCCTTCCTCGTCAGCCAGTTCTACCATCATCACCGCATCATCATAATCCTGTTGGAGTTTGGTGTATTGATCCACAGATCCCTTCACCGCATTTAGCTCAGCGATTACGGATTGCGCCTTGTCACTATCGTCCCAGAAATCGGGGGCAGACATCTTCACTTCGAAGTTGCCGATCATCTCTTGTTTCAGATCTAAGTCAAAGAGACCCCCTAAGGTTGGTTAGTTTCTTGCCTATTTCACGCAGGTCATGCTTCACGTTTGGATCGATCATGTGCAATTCCTCTTTTCATTAAGATAAGCTCCCCGCATCCAGGGCATTCCTCCAGATCAAGTTTCCGATGCGTCACCCTGGTGTTGAGACTACTGTTGTATCAGTATACCTCTTCCCCGTGATCATGGTCTTATTATTATAACTATGCACCATTAATCGGTTTTGCATCCTTCACTTCATCCTATGGAATACCCGGCTGCAAGGAGCCATTCATGTCATGCTATCTAAGTTGACCTCATTCATGTTACACCTGTTACTCCGATTGCAGTAGCATCTTCCGATCGCCTTTATCCCCAGATTTTCTTAATCCCCTTACAAAAGGGTAAAATCCGGGGATAAAGGCGAACGCTCCGCTTCTTCAGATTGCTTCTGCACTCTCCGTTATGGTGTAAAATCAAGGTTCAACTTATTACACTATAGAGTGTATATAAAAACCATTGTACTACTCTTGACCATGACAGTGTTTGAACTTCTTGCCACTACCGCATGGGCATGGATCGTTACGTCCGATTTGGTCAGAAACCTTCACAGGACGTTTCTCAGCAGGTTCACCGCTTGTCGAGATCTGACTTTCCTCAACAACCGCTTGACGCTCCTGATTGCTCTCGATCTGTGCTCTCATCACATAAGTCGCTACTTCTTCTTGAATCGAAGCGATCATTTGATGGAACATCTCGAAGCCTTCGAACTGGTATTCACGCAGTGGATCTGTACCACCGTAGGCACGAAGGTGGATACCTTGACGCAATTGATCCATTGCATCGATATGATCCATCCACTTGCTGTCTACTGCACGGAGCACAACCACTTTCTCGAACTCACGAACCATCTCTTCGCCAATTCGCTCTTCACGTGCATTGTACTTGTTCTGAACTTTCGTGAACAGGAACTCGATGATCTCTTCTGCTTCCTTACCCCACAGATCATCTTTTGTTATGGAACCATCGTCCAGCAATTTGCTGTTCATGTAATCAGCAACTTCCTGAAGCTCCCAGTTTTCCGGGATATCGTCACTACAATGTGCTTCAACGATACGTTCAATGGAAGGTTTGATCATATCCATAACGATTTGTTTGATATTTTCGGACTCCAGTACCTCGCGGCGCTGTTTATATATAATTTCACGTTGTTGGTTCATGACATCATCATATTGGAGAACGACTTTACGCACGTCAAAGTTGTTACCTTCAACACGCTTCTGCGCTGATTCTACTGCTCGGGTAATCATCCGGCTCTCGATCGGTTGGTCTTCTTCAAAACCAAGGCGCTCCATCATGTTCAATACATTATCTGCACCGAAACGTCTCATCAATTCATCACCCAGTGACAGGTAGAATTGTGTTGAACCCGGGTCACCTTGACGTCCCGCACGACCACGCAGCTGATTATCAATCCGGCGTGATTCGTGACGCTCTGTACCGATGATATGAAGGCCGCCTACTTCAGCTACACCATCACCCAAGATAATATCTGTACCCCGTCCTGCCATGTTGGTTGCAATCGTTACTGCACCCGCTTGACCAGCTCCTGAGATGATCTCTGCTTCTTCCGCGTGGTACTTGGCGTTCAGTACCTGGTGTTTGACACCACGGCGCTTAAGCATGTCAGACAGGCGTTCAGAGTTCTCAATGGACACTGTACCTACCAGAATCGGTTGATTCTTACTGTGGCGTGCCACGATCTCTTCTACGACGGCATTGAACTTGCCATCGATGCTCTTATACACGACATCTGCCATGTCATCCCGCTTGTTTGGGCGGTTGGTTGGAATTTGCAATACTTCGAGACCGTAGATTTTTTTAAACTCTTCTTCCTCGGTTTTCGCTGTACCCGTCATACCCGCAAGTTTACGGTACATCCGGAAATAGTTCTGGAAGGTAATCGTAGCAAGCGTCATGCTCTCGTTTTGTACTTCAATGCCTTCTTTGGCTTCAATCGCCTGGTGCAATCCATCACTGTAACGACGTCCGGACATCAGACGACCTGTGAATTCATCAACGATCATAACTTCCTCATCACTGACCACATAATCCACGTCACGACGCATGATTGCATTAGCTTTCAAGCCCTGTACAATGTGATGGTTGAGAGTTACATTGGCATGATCATACAAGTTCTCGATACCAAATGCTTTCTCTGCTTTTGCCACGCCCGCCTCAGTCAACGCTACGGATTTCACCTTAATGTCTACCGTAAAGTCTTCTTCCGGCACCAAACGTTTCACAAAACGATCTGCTGCATAGTACATATCCGTCGACTTCTGAGCTTGTCCAGAGATAATGAGTGGCGTACGCGCCTCATCGACCAGGATGGAGTCTACTTCATCAATGATACAGAAGAACAATGGACGTTGTACCATTTGCTCTTTGTACAGCACCATGTTGTCACGCAGATAGTCAAAACCAAACTCGTTGTTCGTTCCGTACGTAATATCACATGCATATGCATGTTGTTTCAAGGCATGATCCATCCCGCTCAGGTTAACCCCTACCGTCATGCCCATGAACTCATAGATTTGTCCCATTTCCTGGCTATCCCGCTGTGCCAAATAGTCATTGACCGTAACCACGTGTACACCTTTGGACATCAATGCGTTCAGATATACCGGAAGTGTTCCTACCAGCGTTTTACCTTCACCCGTTTTCATCTCGGAAATACGGCCTTCATGCAGAGCGATACCGCCCAGCATCTGTACATCGTAGTGACGTTTGCCCAGTACACGGCGTGATGCCTCACGTACGGTTGCAAATGCCTCTGGAAGAAGCTCATCTGTTGTTTCTCCCTTTTCAATACGAGCACGGTATTCGTCCGTTTTACCTTTCAGTTGTTCATCAGACAACGCCTGAAATTGTGGTTCCAGTTTATTGATCACATCGACCGTCTTCATCAGACGTTTAACATCACGTTCATTCATGTCGCCGAAGATCTTTTTGACAAGTCCTAGCATGGTATACCCCTTTCGTGCAAAACAGAATAGACCCCCTGTTGCCGCCACGCGACACCATCGGATGGATGTTGCATCCACTTGCCCGGGGGTGACAAACAATATAAAAAGTAATATGGATGAATCAACTCCAGGCTTGCCAAGGGTTTCTCATGAAGCTGATTCGGTATTCAAACGGATTCGGTTATTAAAGACTAGCCGAAGCCCGAGCCTTGCGAATCATGTTCATGGTGCTGTGCCTGTCATTGATTATGATTAGCGATCATTCGTTGACAATTCCTCATCAGGACAATGATTCTCTTTGCATAAATTGTAACAGTTTGTAAGGGCCGCCGCAACACGCCACGGCACACTTCTTTGAACTTCTGAGCCATATCAAATGGAGTTTAAGTGCAAAAAATCATAGTCGTTAGCGGAAGCGTTCGATTGTCATGTTTCGTTTTGCAGGATAGACAGCCCTGTCAACGAATTTTGATGGTAAATTTGGATGGAAATCTCAATATCCAGTTCTCGAATGTAGGCGTACGAATATTTCCGTAAGCATCGGAATCTGGTGGTAAAGTTGTACCGATTGTGATTCTTCATACTATCTATTAGACGCAGCAGCATAGGGAATAGTTTCACCATTTTATTTCCAAAGGTCATTTCCCAGCTCCTCTACGCACAAAAGAGCCCCATCCCCTAAGGGATGGAAGCTCTTGATAAATCTAATCCAGGAAACAATAGTCCCTGTCTTCATTATTATTAGATATTCATACGCATGTTTGTTCCGGTGATCCTGTACGTTAAGATTAACCTTGTTCGATCAATCCGTACTTACCATCGTTCCGTTTGTAAACAACGCTAACTTCTTCACTGTCAATGTTGGAGAATACGAAGAAATTGTGACCAACCATGTTCATTTGGAGGATGGCCTCTTCCACGTCCATTGGTTTCAACATAAAGCGTTTCGTCCGTACAACTTCCAGATCATCGTCATCCGTGTCCGCATCCAGTTCAGCTGTAGCTACAGTACCTGTTGGATCTTCAACGAAGAGTGTTTTCAGGCTGCCTTCCTGGCGGAACTTACGGTTAATTTTTGTTTTGTGTTTGCGGATCTGACGTTCCAGCTTGTCCACCACGGAGTCAATGGATGCGTACATATCGTCGCTCTCATCCTCAGCGCGGAGCACAATGCCTTTCAAAGGGATCGTCACCTCTACCGTATGCAAACCTCTCGTCGTGCTCAATGTAACAGCACCGTCAGAGTTAAGGGGTGCATCGAAATACTTCTCGAGTCTACTCAACTTTTTGTCGACATAATCCTTCAAAGCATCAGTAACCTCGATTTGTTGACCTCGAATACTTAAATTCATAGGGCACTCCTCCTTTTTCCTTTGCCACTTCATTATAACACGAATGTAAGCGCCATGTAAAAACTCCCGGTGACCGAATAATGACATCTGTTCAAGCCACATCTGCCAACGTAGGCATAACGCCATATTTCGCGATATTTCATCATATTCAGCCATAATCGAATATTTACTTGGTATGAATTATTAGGCGCTTGATGATGTAATTAACCCATTTTGAGCCTGCTCAATCTAATATGTAAAATGAACTTCAATCTATCTCTTTAATCTAACAGATTCATAGGAATAATGTACCTCGGATGCTCCTCAAATCTCGAATCTATTGAAACAAAAAAAGACCCCGGAAAGTACCGGAGTCTGATGCTAGCGATAATTCAATTTGGTAACCATCTAACCATATATGTAGGTCGGATTGTCCGGATGATTA
Organism: Paenibacillus sp. AGC31; assembly: GCF_057334655.1. Taxonomy (NCBI): domain Bacteria; kingdom Bacillati; phylum Bacillota; class Bacilli; order Caryophanales; family Paenibacillaceae; genus Paenibacillus; species Paenibacillus sp. AGC31. The sequence continues at coordinate 31,153 of NZ_JBHFJH010000002.1, read as the reverse complement.
TAATTTGATTACGTTAGCTGCTTGCGGTCCACGCGCGCCTTCGACGATGTCGAATTCTACGGATTGACCTTCTTCCAAAGTTTTGAATCCTTCGGATTGAATTGCGGAGAAATGTACGAATACGTCGCCGCCATCTTCAGTCTCAATGAAACCGTAACCTTTTTCTGCGTTGAACCATTTTACTTTACCTTGCATGCACTAACATTCCCTTCGTCATCAAATGAAGTGAAGCTTTCGGCCTTAACCTCTGCCCACAATTCAGATAATACCATCCAAAGTTATCCATTGTCAATTGGAAAAGTAAATGTTTTCTTGGAATTTTTTGTAGATTAATTGGGGATTGTGTTGAAAGGTGGGATAACTTGAATATATCAGGTAATTGGAGGGTTGGTGAGTCTATTTTTGATGTGTTAAAGAATAGATACGTTAGGAGGTTTTATGAACGAAAAGACCCGTACTGAGTACAGGTCTTCAACTTTATTTCATCTACTTCCGTTTATCCATAAGATAACTTTCAGATACATACTTGGTTTCATATAAACTACGTTGTGTTTTTGCTAAATTTCGCTGTAGTAACCATTCTTGTGCTTCATTTTTGATCAATAATATACGTTCCTGTATCATGAGGTCATACGACAAAATACGCTTCAGTTCTTCTTTTTGCAAACTATTCATTTTTTGAACATCCATAATCCCCTGTAATTGTTGCACTAAATCCTGTCGTTCACTAACGAAATTTTCAATATCTTCAGAATCCTTAGTTTCCAATTCATCTGTAAAATTCAGCGTTATATTTAATAGTTGGTGGAGAAGCATATCCAACTCTGACTGAATTTCACTAATCATTTGGTATAGTTCCCGCCACTTGTTTACTAGCAGCTGCCCATGTTTCCCGCAGTTCCTGCAAGTACCCCAATACTTCTTCTCCATATTTGGAATCTTTTTTTATATTAGCTTGAATTAGTAAATAGTTCATGTATTCATAGAGCGAGAACAAAGTTTTAGCCACAGGATAGGATTGGTTTAAGGTAGACATCAACTCACTGATAATAGTTTGAGCTTTGCCAAGGTTTACATTCGCTTTGGAGTAGTCCCTTGCTTCAATACCTTCCAGACCCGTTTTCGTAAATCGAATCGCCCCATCATACAACATGATCACTAATTGACCAGGAGTAGAGGTTTGTACCGAGGACTGCTTATATTTCTCGTAAGGAGATGATATCATATTAATTTATTCCTCCTCATTAATTATTGAAAATAACTTGCCATACTAGAAGACTGCGATTGAAGTTGACTCATTGCTTTCTCCATAGCAGCAAACTGCTTATAATAGCGTGTTTCCCAAGTAGAAACTTTTCGTTCCATCTCGGATGCTCTCTTATTGTACTGCTTTAATTGCTCACCCATAATACTTTCTGTTTTCAGTGTCATACTAGCATTAGAATCCAATTTCGATGTACCCACTTTTTTTACGAGCATGTCTAACGTAGAATTAAGTTCACCACGCATCTCACTAAACAGAGGTTTACTGTTTACGTCTGAAACTGAACCACGAAATATATTGAGAACTTTGTCAGGGTTAGTCGTAAGAACATCCTTAAGTTTACTCTCATCAATCTGCAGCTTACCTTTTTCATAATACTGTCCAGTTGTAATTCCTACTTCACTTAACATTTTCAAGTTCCCTGTAACAACCGTCCTCATTGAGTTAACAGCCGCACTAAGAATAGAATCATTTTTTAAGAGCCCACTTTTGGCTTTTTCATCCCAATTTTTAATGTCATCTTCTTTCATATCTTTCTTTTGATCAGCTGTTAAAGGTTGAAAATCACGAAACTTTTGCTCTGAGATTTTTCCATTTAACAATCCAAGTAATTCATTGTATGTGTCCACGAAAGATTTTATAGTTTCTACAGCCTTGGTCGGGTCAGACTGCGTTGTAATTTTGGTAGGATTAGTTGCAGTCGTTTCTTCTAAAAACGTCAAGTTAATACCGTTTATTTTCAACTTATTATCAGTTAGGGTGTATTTTACAGAATCTGTACCGTTTGATATTGACACTTCACCAGCTTGAGGAGGCGCATACGTTAATCCTAGAGCAGTATTCAGTGAGCTAGATTGCTGAGCACCACCTGTCCCCGTATCTGTGATAGCTTTCCCATGTTCTTTTGAAGTTATTGAAAACTTCCCGCTAATTTCATCAAAACTTGCCGTTACCGTTGGTATACTTGAATTAATGCGTGCAATAACAACAGATAAAGAATCTGTACTAAGAAAAGTTATAGACTTATCATTAATATTCAAATCGTATGAGGGAGCGCCTGTCCCTGTCAAATCTGCTAAAGTTGTATCAAGCGTAACCTTCGCGGTGGGCTGATTAGCGATTTCCAGTTTAGAGTTATTTTGCATCTGAGCTTGCTTGGCCAGCTTAATCTCAGTAATTGAAAAAGGAATCGAGCTCGCCTCAGCTGTTGCTTCCGCTCTTACTGCTGTTGTATTACCACTTACTGTTGATTTTTGAGTATTTGTAGCATCAGAAAAACTCATTTTCTGCAGCTTATCACTTAACTGAACAATTTTGCTATTTATCTCTCGATAGCTATCACGTGTCCATTCAAGAATTTGTTTTTGTTGATTCAACTTATCCAGTGGAACTCTCTTCACTGTCATCATTGATTTAACCATACTGTCGATATCCATTCCTGAAAAACCATTAATACGCATGCTCATCTAATCCAACCTCCTTATACTTTTTCATCGACTATAATCCCCGCTATTTCCATCATCTTGGCTACCAAGTCAAGTGTTTTCTCTGGAGGAATTTCACGAATCAGTTCACCTGTCTCCTTATTGAGCACTTTGACTAAAATCTGGCGGCTCTTCTCATGGACGCTCATTTCCAGAGTTGTCGTAGGGCCTGCCAGAGCTTTAACTGCTCTGTCTATTGCTTTAATAAGTTGCTCGTCTCCAAATGGAATGTTAACACCTTGCCGTTCAAGCTTGGATAACTCTGTCCCGCTTCTAACAGCTTGTAACAGAGCGCTGTCATGTTTGCCACGGGATTCACCTTGAGAGCCATTTGTAACCGATGTGCTATTGGCAGTATTGGTAGAAAGTGAAAACTGTATATTCATCGTTCATCCCCCGATGGAATTATTTATTATATTTATCGGTTAGTGAGGATTCAAATTGAATACAGCAATCATTCTTTTTGACACTTTCTTATAGACAAATCATTTCTTATTGATACTGCATAAAAGCTATTTATTCTTGCTGAGTACACCACATTTCAAGATCAACAAGATTAATATCAAGTTTTTTAAATTCAACTATTGCTTTGATTTCATTCAGATAATTTGAATTCGTTATAATAATCGTTGCTAAATCTTTCCTCTTTAAACTTTCAATTCCAACTATTTCATGACCAGTTCCAGGTAAATACTTACCTACCTTGTTAGGGTTCACATCTATTACACAATCAATATACTTCATCTCTGGATCGATTAAATTCAAGAATGTTACTCCCTTAGCCCCTGCCCCCCAAATAGCAGTTCTCCCATATTCTGAGTACATAGAAATCTGTTCCATTGTTCTACGTTTCCACTCAAATTCATTTTCGGAAAACCCAATACTACTTGAATCAGCATAATGTACATATGACTTGTCTTTCGATTCTCCATCTAATTCTGTTGATTTTGCTTCTAACCACATATACTGACCATTAAATATACGATCTACACTTATAACCTCAAACCCCGCGAGCTCAAATGCTTTAGAAATAGATTTTTCATTAAAATATGAACAATGCTCATAGAAAAAATCAAACATAACTTTATTTTCAAAAATCCAATCAACACAAGGCGTTTCGAAAAACACTCTCGCTTGGGGAGAATGTACTAATGCTTTTTTGATCGATTTAAGTAACATAACAGGGTCAGGAATATGTTCAATAACATGTCGGCAAAGAACTACATCCGCTTTAATATCAACACTATCTTCATTGTAGAGCTTCTTTTCAAATCTCAATCTCCCACCGTAATCTACTTCTGGTCCAATATAACTTGGGTCAAACCCAAATCCGTAATTATTTCCAGCCTCAACTACTTTTCTTAAGAATCCGCCTTTTCCACACCCAACTTCTACTACATTGAGATTACTGACACCTTTTTGGTTCACAAGAGTATCTACCAAATCATCTAAATAACTATTAAAGTATGTCGAATAGGACTGTGTATTTTCGTAATCGCTACTATAAACAACTTTATTAGTATCAAAAACGCTATTATAAACAAAACCACATTCCATGCACTCCAAAATCTCCAAATCCCCCCTCGGAATTTGTCTTGCAGCCTCAAAACTATTAATTAGGATATTTTGGTACACTGGAATATTACTACGTTTTAGTATGTCACTTATATTAGATGACTGACATATCGGACAATGATTTTTTTTCAACATTACTTGCCTCCAAACAGACTAGATTTCCACCACTGAACAGTTTCAAATAACCCATCTTCCATCTTCGTGGAGGGAGTCCAATCAGTATTTTCTTTCAGCTTAGTTATATCGGCCAGAACAACCTTAGGTTCTTCAAGTGAGGTTGGAATTACCCCTAACCGAATTAATTCTCTATGTTGAAGGATATCAGCAATTTTATATATAATTTCAGATAAGCTTATCGGCTTGCCAGAACCAATATTAACGGGTCCATTACTTTCACTGCTTAGCAATTCCACTAACGCCCGGGCTGCATCTTTAACGTACAAATAATCGCGGATCTGTTGTCCATGGGAACATTTTGCTTCCTTTCCCTTCAGCAAAGATAAAATCACCGACGGAACCAACCGTAATTGATGTTCACGTGGACCATATAGATAGAAAATTCGTGCCCATGTACTCGAAATCTCATAGTGCTGTGAATATGTCATTAGCATATGGTGTAGTGAGTTTTTACTTGACCCATAGATTGTATTGTAGTTCAAGAGAGTCTCAGATTCCTTGCATAATCCTTGACTTAAATCATACTCTGCGCAAGAGCCAACTCCCACAATCCTTTTACCTCCAGCTACACGAAAACGGTCAAATAGAGAAAGACTTGCACTTACCCATTTGAAATTTGATGAGGAGTTCCAATAATGATTTGGTGTGGTGTCCCATGCCAAATGCAGAAGATGAGTGGGTGAACTTATGCGAGTGAATATTTCTTCGATTTGATTATCATCAAGTAAATTAGCTTTCAACCATGTAATATTACTAGTATTTACCTTGTCTTCAACTTTTGATGATATAGCATATATTTCACAATCTGTAATCGATAATTCATCCACTACATGTCTCCCGATAAATCCATTTGCTCCAGTCACAATTACTTTTTTCTTCATGAATAATACCTATCATAATTCTGGTCTTTTTCTGACATAATTCTCTTGTCTTCTTCAGGCCATTCTATATTAAAAGCAGGATCGTCCCACCTGATTCCACAAGCATAATCCGCTTTATAAAACTGGGTCATCTGATAAAAAACTTCCGTATGATCAGACAATGTTTGAAAACCATGTGCGAAGCCTTTAGGAATGTAGAGCATCTTATAATTTTCATCCGACAATTCAAAAGAAAGTGACTCTTTGTACGTTGGAGAATCTGGTCTCAGATCCACGATTACATCATGAATAGCTCCCTTCGTACAGCGAACTATTTTGACTTCTTCGAAGGGCGAAACCTGATAATGTAACCCTCGGAGAGTTCCCCTTTTCTCGTTATATGAGATATTGCACTGAACAAATGAACTCTCAAGTCCATGTAACTTAAACTCATCTTGACACCAAGCCCTAGCAAAATGTCCCCTCACATCTGTCAGTAGCTCTATTTCTATAAGATAAGCCCCTGGTAACATCGTCTCAATAAACCTCATCAAATAACCCTCCTTTGGATGCACACTAGTCAGCTATACATTTCAGATACCCCTCAGGAGCAACAGTTATTAAAAGTTTATCTTCTAGATCTTTATCGTTTATGAAGCGATTGTTCTCCCGTAAAAATTGCCTTACAGCACTTTTCGGGCTGTTTCCCGCTTTCCACGGGCGGTCTTTGAAAAAATGATCCGGCATATCTTCAACAATCGTATCCAACACTACTAGATAGCTTCCGTTGGAAACTAATGGAGAAAACATCTCTAGTTCTTTTAGCACATGGTCGTGAGTATGGTTAGAATCTAGTATGACCATTACAGATTTACGTTCTGAAATAATATCTTTTACTTGATCTATAACCTTATCACTAGTAGAATCACCTTCAATTAAATGGACACAATCCGAAAATGGATGTTTCTCTATAGCTTCTTTGTTATGAGATCTAATATCAATATCTATACCTATGACTATTCCGCCTTTGCCAATCAATCTTTGCATTGACGAATGGAAAATAATAGATCCCCCACGTGCAATACCTGTTTCAATTATTACATCTGGTTTTACTTTCCAAATTATTTCTTGCAGGGCTATAACATCTTGTGGAAATTGAATAATAGGTAATCCCATCCATGTGAAGTTGTAGGTATAGTTATGCGCTGTCTGCTGGAGAATAAAATCATGTGCAGTCCCCCTCAAACTTCTATCCGCAGCTTGCCGTTTAATATTCTCTTTTTTCTCAATTTCAAACTTTTCTCTCTCCAAATCCCACACGACCCTTCAATTTATTCAACAACGTGTATATTCGGTACAGGTACAATCCATTTCCCGCCCCATTCGCGAATAAATGAGGTTTGTTCCATAATTTCTTCCTTTAAATTCCAGGGTAAAATTAACACAAAATCTGGTTGAGTTAATTTTAGTTTGTCTGGTGAGAATACTGGGATTCGTGATCCAGGCAGAAAGGTACCTTGTTTATACTGACTTCGATCCACAGTGAAATCAATAATATCGCAATCAATACCACAGTAGTTGAGTAAAGTATTGCCTTTAGCTGGGGCACCGTAACCCGCTACAACTTTCCCTTGTTCTTTCAATTCGATAAGAAACTTTGTGATTTCACGTTTTAACTGGACGATTTTTGTTTGAAACCCTTTGTACATCTCAATATTTGTTATCCCAAGTTTAACTTCTTTAGCAAGCAGTTCGTGAATTGAGGGTTTAATAACGAAGTCTGGGTTATCTGAATGAGTTGCGTAGATACGAATAGATCCACCATGAGTACTCAATTGGTCAACATCATACACAGTTAAGTGATGGGCTTTAAAAAGTCGAATAACTGTAGTAAGTGAAAAATATGAATAATGTTCATGATATATCGTATCAAATTGATTATGCTTTATAAGTTGAAGTAGATGAGGAAATTCCATCGTAATGGTTCCTTGAGGTTTTAACATGATTTTCATCCCTGCAACAAAATCATTTAAATCAGGGACATGGGCAAGTACATTGTTACCCAGCAGTAAGTCCGCCATCTTTCCTTCTTGTTTTAATTCTGTTGCTAGAGCAGTTCCAAAAAAATTCACTGACGTCTCTATACCTTTTTTAACAGCGACTTTTGCTACGTTTTCTGCAGGTTCTATGCCTAGTACAGAAACCCCTTTTTCTTTGAAATATTGAAGTAAGTAACCATCATTGCTTGCAATTTCAACAACTTGTGTATCGATAGCAAATTTGAATCTATCCATAATCATTTCCACATAATTATGGCAATGAGTTAGCCAACTATCTGAAAAACTGCTGAAATAGGCATAGTCACTGAATATATGTTCTGGCGACTCAAATTCCTGAACTTGAACCAAAAAGCAACTCTCGCACACATAAGTACGTAAAGGATACATATGTTCCATTTCATTCCTTGACTTCACGTAAGAGTTAGCAAGGGGAGACACTCCCAAATCCAGAAAAACACTATTTAAATTTTTTCCACAGCAACGGCATACTTCATTTGACATTAAATTAATTCTCCTTAGACTAAGAAAATTGTACAGCTTTTAATTTTTCGAAATTCTTAATTTGCTGTAGTGATATATCAGCGATACTATTGTTCATAGACTCCAAATACCAGCCCATAGTCCATTCTATTGTCTGATGTATAGTTAATTGTGGTTTCCAATTTAGCAGTGTTTTGGCCTTATTAATATCAAGCACTAATCGTGAAGCTTCATGTACATGCGCCTCGGACTCAGAACTCCACCAGTTCAACTTATTTCCTAAGTGATGATTACATTCTTTAATTAACTGCTCCACTGACCATATTGATGAATCCTCAGGACCAAAATTCCATGCACCTATGAATTTTCCGCCTGATTCCCACATATTCTTAGTCAAAAGTAAATATCCGTTCAAACAATCCAGCACGTGTTGCCAAGGTCGAATCGCATGAGGATACCTAATTTTTAATTGCTGTTTATTAATCACTGAGCGGATGATGTCCGGAATGATACGATCATCTGCCCAGTCACCGCCACCAATAACATTCCCTGCTCGTACAGAAGAAAGTAACTTTCCACTATGGGAATAAAATGATTTCTCGTACGCGGAAGTAACTATTTCTGAACACGCCTTACTAGCACTGTAGGGATCATGGCCTCCCAAAGAGTTAGTTTCTTTGAATCCTTGGGCTGATTCCCCATTATTTTCATAACATTTATCTGTTGTTACATTGATGACAACTCGAACTGAGTCAACATGTCTTGCAGCCTCCAATAGAAATACGGTCCCCATAACATTCGTAGAAAATGTTCCTATTGGATCAGCATATGACTCACGCACCAAAGATTGGGCTGCGAGATGAAATATGATATCTGGCTGAATTCTCTTAATAACCTTCTCTAGTTTACTAGAATCCAAGATATCGCCACATATAGATTCCATGTTTTTTGACACCTGGGCGGTTTCATATAAATTAGGGTCGCTGACTGGAGACGAGCTACTGTAACCATACACGTCAGCCCCTAGATGCTGTAACCATAGTGATAACCAACTTCCTTTAAACCCAGTATGTCCTGTTATCAATACTTTTTTTGTTTTCCAAAAATCATATTCCATTTATCCCCACACCTTCCACGGTGCTTTTTTCGAGTTCCATAGTTCTTCCAATTTCACTTTATCTCTAAGTGTATCCATAGGTTGCCAAAAACCGTCATGTTTGAATGCGGACAACTGATTATTTCTTGCTAATTTCTCAAGAGGTACATGCTCCCACACTGTGGCATCATCTTCAATGAGATCAAAGACCTCAGGTTCTAGAACAAAATAACCCCCGTTCACCCAATTACCATCTCCATGAGGTTTTTCTTCAAAGCTTATTATTCTGTTATCTTTAACAATGTCCACCGCACCAAAACGCCCCGGTGGCTGGACAGCAGTTAACGTAGCTTTACCTCCACTGGATTGGTGAAAATTAATTATGTCAGTAATATTCACATTACTGACACCATCCCCGTAAGTAAAACAAAATGTTTCATCACCAACATACTTTTGTACTTTTTTCAAGCGTCCCCCTGTCATTGTTTCTAGTCCAGTGTCTACAAGTGTTACCCTCCATGGTTCGCTTGTATTATGATGAATTTCCGTATGGTTATCCCGCATGTTAAAAGTGATATCTGACATGTGCAAATAGTAGTTGGCAAAATACTCCTTAATTAAATACCCTTTATAGCCTAAGCATATAATAAAATCATTAATTCCATAATGCGAATAGCTTTTCATAATATGCCATAAAATTGGCATTCCACCAATTTCAATCATTGGCTTAGGTTTCAAGTGAGTTTCTTCACTAATTCGCGTACCGTAACCTCCCGCCAGAATGACAGCTTTCATCAATCTCACTTCCCATACTAATTATTTTCCAGAACTTCACTAAATCTACCAACCAGTAATACGGCTAAACATTATTGCTGCACCATAAACGTTAGTAATATTAAAGTCACTCAAATCAAGTATAAGATCGCCATTTGGGCTGAACCCTTTTTGATAAACTCTAGCTGACCTTTTAGCAACTTGTTCATAATAGTCATAATTTTCAATATAGTTTTCTGTGAACCACTGTTGGAGATGAGTATCATCAACTAAACTGTCATAAATTTTCTGCAAATAAATTGGAAGATTGGAACCAGAAGCTTTCAGTTCTTCAGCACATTGTTCCAACATCTTCTTTCTATTTAAATCATACTTTAGATTCTTTTCTCCAAATGAATTACGAGCTGTTAAACATGCCTCTGCAACAGCTACGGCAACACTAGGTACATCAGGGATTATACTATATCGATCTACTCCATTATTATTAAGAGTTAAAAAGTCCTGATGTATTTTTTTAGATTCATTATCGAGATTTGGTTTTACAAAAGATATCCCTGTACTTTTCCCTGAAGATCCTCCGATTGTAATGGGGGCATCTATATGAGTATATTCTTCCTGAATGGATGCCAGTGCAAATCCAGAGTAAACATCGGGTATTAGTCCATTGAAAACTTGACCAGTTAACTCTTTCAATTCCAATACTATATCTCTGTGTACAACCGCATTGCAGTATAGCATTGGCATAGCGTTGTAGGGTAATTGATAATCCCCAATATATTTAACAACTTCACTATATTTGATCGTACTTAAATTCACCCTCCCCGACGGTATGTTAGGAATATGAATTAAGTTTTCCTGCCCTTCCAACTTAACGTCAGGCCAGCAATAAAACACAGAATTCCAATGCAAAATATTAACATTTGTTGAGAATATTATATCATCCAGTGTCTTTAGGGCATGTTTTAGCATACCATCATCAGAACCAAGAACTAGAATGTATTCTCCTTCTGCATTACTAATCGCAAAGTTAAAACTGTCTGTCATTTTTAATTCACTTACTGTTTTATAATATCTAATTTTAGAACTGTCCAACTCTTCTACTAGCAATTTTGTCAAATTATCACTACTGTTATCCCCAACAATAATCTCATAATTATGGAAATCCTGATCTAAACAAGTCATTAATGTATGTTTTAATACATTGGGGCTGTTTCTTGTTGGTATAACTATACTAAATCTCGGACGTTCCTTTTCAGTCGAGAATTTAAATTGTTTTATATATTTAGAGATGAGCATTTTTTCCTTCTCTTTAAATCTTCTGCTTTCTAAAATCCCTCCCCTACTTATAAGTATTTCACTCATATTTTTATTATAAATTGGACTCTCATATAAGAAATCACCCAGAATTTTATTGTACTCAATATTGGATTGATCATTCATGCCAATGTCATAATAGTAATTAGCCAGATTATATAAATATCCATTGTCGGTTACAGAATAAGAATTTAATATATTTCTAATTTCAAAATAATCACCAATAATGTGCAATAAACGAATCTTCAAATAATTCACTTTGTTACTCTCTGACAAATATAGAAGCTCGGCTCTATCTATTTCCCTTACATTGGTATCATCTACAATATTCTTTACACATTCTGCGATGTGACCGTTTAAGATTGAAGAATTGATATAATTCATTAATATAAATGGGATCTTTAAGTTTTTATAAGATTCATTAGCCCATTTATAATATTGTTTAACATCAGCTTTAGCAAATGTAAGAGATAATAAAGATTCGAGTAGTGGATTATGTGTTTCATTAATGTTCTCCAGCCATCTTTCTCGTAGATCTCCCAACACTAATTCTTCAGAATATTGTTGCGTTTCCCCATTCAAAATTTTAAGTAATTGTTCGCACCTTACAGTCCATGTATTTAATGAAACAAATTCATTCCGTAACTTCCAATCAACTTCTAGATTCAGTGATTTATTTAAAATTTGATTAAATGAATCAAAATCTTGACTTATTTTGATAGAATTCAGTTCAAGTATTAATTCAGGTATATTAGTTGCCACCACGGGTAAACCATTCATTACATATTCGTACAATTTTATTGGATTACAGTTTATGCTTAGTTCAGTATCATCTTTATAAGGTATAATTCCAACATTCATGTGTTGCAAATATGAGCTCAATTCAACATGTTTTTTTTCCCCGAGAATATACAAATTGTCTTCAGCATTGGTCAACATACCTTCTAACGTATTACCTATAACGACAAATGATTTATCTTTATTGCTTCTCACAAGTTTGTAAAATAGTTCCTCATCGAATCGTTCATTTACTGCGCCAATATAACAAATCCGGGGTTCGGGAATGCTAAGTAATTCAGTAGGCATGCTTGCTTCATCCATAAAATCTTCTATGTTAACTGCGTTTCTCATTAAATAGACATTCTCATTATTAATTTTTTTTGTTAAGTATAGAGCTGAACTAGTACAAGTTACAACTTCTGCCCTTCTCAACATCAACTTTTCATTTCCTTGTTCTTTTTTGCTAGTTTGATATGACGGTTCCAGATCAATCTGATCACCTTCGCAATCATAAACTACTTTGAAATTCCCACTCAATCTATCAATAATATTTATCTGAGATGGCAAGTAACAGATAATTATAACCTCTTCTTCTGACTTATCTATTATATTCTGAATAATTTCGTAATAGTTATCAAAGATTGAATTATCTATTTTATTTACAGAAATAGGGGAAATAATGTTCACTAAGTCTATATTTCTAATATTGTTGTTACTATAATCCATCAAATTAGCAATAGAAACATCTCTAATGGAAGGAGTAGCTTTAGCAACTGGTTGGATATATTCGACTGAATAGCCTAATCTAGATAATCCTTTTGATATATGATGAGACCTCTGTAGCACTTCTCCCCAGAAACATGAAGATAGCACTATGAATTTTCTGAACACACTTTTATTCAACAAATGATTATTTTGTATTTTAGCGCCTAATTCCTCTTTGCGGTGTGCATCTGTCGTTTTATGATAAGCGAGATAATTAAAATTAGAAGCCTTGGTGTTCTCTCCCTGAATTTCATATACGTATGCTAAATTAACAAAAGCATCACTATGATGTGAGCTCAAGTTGATAGCTTCCCAGAGCAGTTTTTCTGCGTCTTCTAGATTATTTTCTATAATAGATACAATAGCTTTCATATTCAAAATATCTATATCGTTTCCCTGTAGTTTTTTTTGGAATTCATTAATTAAAATTTTACTATTATCAATGTCACCCTGATTAATGAGGCTTTCAATCTGTCTCTTAATATAGTTTTTTTCTTGTTCGTATTGTTCATTGTTATAATTCATCTTCAATCACGCCCCTTGTATAGCCATTGGTTAAAATACGCGCTCCAGTTAAAACTTATTTTAACCAATGGCACAAATCAAATTTCTCTCGTATAACTTTGGATATACTTATTTTCTCAAATTGATTATTAGACTTTTCATACAAGTCATAAATCCGTTCATAAGAACTATACTCTCCACTTATTGTAAGTAACTTATTATAGAATAACTGTGCATCTTGTATATAATTAGTTTTCAGACAAATATCACCAAGTAACTTTATGATATTTACATTTCTTGGATATTGCTGAAACAACTTCAGTAATAAGTCAATAGAAATTTCACCAAAACCATAATCCGCCAGATGCTCACAAACTTTAATTTTAATTTCAACGCGACCATGCCATATATAATCAAGTATAGTTTCCATTACTTCGAACTCTTGTAAACGAATTAATTGAACTAACATTGTCTCTAAAATGCTTTCCAAATGAATTGTTAAACTCAACTTGTCGAGCGATTCATTCCGTACAACAATTGCTAGAATTTTCTTTTCTTTTTCACTTAGGTTAAGTAGTGGCACCGCCTTCTTGTATAACATCTCATCTTTGAGAAGAATCGCTAACAGCAATATATCTACTCCATTTTGCTCTTCATGATCAGGTAGACTTAACCATTTCTCTCGAGCCTGGCTATAATCCTTGGCGTATTGTTTTGCAACAGCCATAACATGCTCCTGAACCGTTATCTCATACAAGTCCAAATATTTCTGTAAGAGTGGATTTCTCAGCTGATAAAGCGCCTCTAGTATTTTCTCTAGCATTCTACTGTTGGTTATTGAAAATAAATGGTTAGCGTTTGTAAACGTCTCTTCCAGTGAAAGACCTGCTTTTTCTACAATTTCAAAATACTTACCTATCACGGGTAAAAAATCTTCTTTAATCTTAATTGCTTCTGTAATATGCTCATACGCTTTGTTATATTCATTTCGTGTTGTTTGCCACTCTGCAATCCTTAAATGTGCGATGTACGTACCATTACCTTCAGTGAATGAAATACCTTGATCACCAATCTCCAAACATCTATTCATACACGCCATTGCATCTTTATAATAACCAATTTCCATATAGAACAGCGCTTGCAGATGAGACAAATCAACTTCGAGCGGATATATATCTACAGCTTGTTCCAGAACCGCAAGTGCCTCTTCATATCTTTTCAGTTCACCAAGACTTCTGCATAAAGATGCAATCAACTCTGGAGCAATTGTAAGGTTTTTACATAATGGATATGCCTTTTGTAAATATTGAATAGCTTTCTCATGTTCACTCAGCCACATATAGGTTCTACCCATATTAAAAAGATTATATACAGATGGATTCTCCTTCACTTCCACTACCATAAGCGCCAAATTCCTTAAAGCCTTACCTCTGCTTTCCATAATCTCGTCAGTGTAGCCGGTATGCATAATCGTCAAATTGGAATAACCTGCTGTTAACTGATCTTCCTTTTCCCTTGTATTCAAATGTTCATGGAGCCTATTCTGATAACACAATCCTATTCTATTCCTGAAGATGCGGATAGCTAGGTGAGTCATCCCACGATCACCTGACATGAAATTAAAAATTTTCGTAAAATAGTAGTCTGCATTTGATTGTAACTCCTCAGCCAAATTCGTCGCCTGTTCCAAATATTCATCTGCGTCCAGCACAAGAATGTAATCTGTATTCGCATGACGTATGGACTCATTACGAGCCGCTGAGAAATCATTGGTCCACTCTATTTGAACAATATCTTTTGTGAACTCTTTAGCAATTGCGAGTGTATTATCAGTAGAACCTGTATCAACAATGACAATCTGATCAACTTTATCTTTTACGCTGTCCAAACATCTTCTAAGAAATTGCTCTTCATTTTTAACAATCATGCATAACGCAATAGTTTTCGACATGTATTCCCTCTCATTTCGCATTTACGAATCAAATCTATACCTATGTATATCGGTAAAAGTATCAACAATATTTAGAATTCTCGAAGTATTGGAATAAGTAAATAATCCCTATTTAAATACGTGCACAAAAAAACCATCGAGAAGTAATACTCGATGGCTCTTCGTACCAAGATTAACGAAGCAATTGCAGTACAGCTTGCGGTTGTTGATTTGCTTGCGCCAACATCGCTTGAGAAGCTTGTGCAAGGATGTTGTTTTTCGTTTGATTCATCATCTCTTTTGCCATATCTACATCACGAACACGGGATTCCGCAGCAGACAGGTTTTCCGAAGTCGTTCCCAAGTTGTTGATTGTGTGTTCCAGACGATTTTGGTTTGCACCCAGTTTGGAACGTTCCGCAGATACGGATGCGATAGCTGTATCCAAAGTAGCAATTGCAGCGTTCGCACCTGTTTGAGTAGAAATGTTTACTGATGCTGCAGCAACGCCTAGGGAGCCAGCTCCCATGTTACCAATATTCAGCGTAATATTTTGACCTGTGTTAGCTCCGATATGGAAGACTACAGAACTTGCTCCAGTACCGTTCAACAATTTCTTCGTATTGAATTCTGTTGTTGTCGAGATACGATCGATCTCTGCAGTCAATTCTGTTACTTCTTTTTGAAGTTCAACACGGTCAGCATTAGTATTTGTATCATTCGCCGATTGAACAGCCAATTCACGTACACGTTGCAGAATGCTGTGTGTTTCGTTCAATGCACCTTCTGCTGTTTGAATCAAAGAGATACCATCTTGTGCATTTTTGGAAGCCATATCCAAACCGCGGATTTGTCCACGCATTTTTTCGGAGATTGCCAATCCTGCAGCATCATCACCAGCGCGGTTGATCCGCAAGCCGGAAGACAATTTTTCGATCGCTTTGTTCGTGTTTGTTGTGTTCGTGTTCAGTTGGCGATGAGTGTTCATCGCAGCAATATTGTGGTTGATAATCATTGAGTGTTTCCTCCCTGAAATAAGTTAGTTCCACATCCTTGTGGTAAACATTACGTCTCTAAGGCTGACTTACCTTATCGGGCAACATCTTACTTTATATATCGACAGAAACATCAATACTGTTTATAGTGAAATGATTTTTTATTTTATTTTTTTGGAAAGTATTTTGTGACGGCTAGTGCTGTTGCTTCTGAGAGGAAGATAGTTAGAACAAAAAAAATAAAAGAACCTTCGGGATCCCGAAGGTTCTTTTATTTTAAAGATTAACGAAGCAATTGCAGTACAGCTTGTGGCTGTTGATTTGCTTGCGCCAACATCGCTTGTGAAGCTTGTGCAAGGATGTTGTTTTTCGTTTGGTTCATCATTTCTTTCGCCATATCTACGTCACGAACACGGGATTCTGCAGCAGACAGGTTCTCGGAAGTTGTACCCAAGTTGTTGATTGTGTGTTCCAGACGGTTTTGGTTTGCACCCAATTTAGAACGTTCCGCAGATACAGACGCGATTGCTGTATCCAGAGTAGCGATCGCAGCATTCGCACCCGATTGATTACCAATAGCAACTGTTGAAATACCAAGGGAAGTAGCTCCCATGTTACCAATGTTCAGCGTAATACTTTGGCCTGTGTTAGCTCCGATATGGAATACTACAGCAGTTGCGCCAGCACCATCCAACAATTTTTTAGTGTTAAATTCTGTTGTAGTCGAAATACGGTTAATCTCAGCAGTCAGTTCTGTTACTTCTTTTTGAAGTTCAACACGGTCTGCATCTGTGTTTGTATCATTCGCCGATTGAACAGCCAATTCACGCACACGTTGCAGAATGCTATGTGTTTCGTTCAATGCACCTTCAGCTGTTTGAATCAAAGAGATACCATCTTGTGCATTTTTGGAAGCCATATCCAAACCGCGGATTTGTCCACGCATTTTTTCGGAGATTGCCAATCCTGCAGCATCATCACCAGCGCGGTTGATCCGCAAGCCGGAAGACAATTTTTCGATCGCTTTGTTCGTGTTTGTTGTGTTCGTGTTCAGTTGGCGATGAGTGTTCATCGCAGCAATATTGTGGTTGATAATCATTGAGTGTTTCCTCCCTGAAATAAGTTAGTTCCACATCCTTGTGGTAAACATTACGTCTCTAAGGCTGACTTACCTTATCGGGCAACATCTTACTTTATATATCGACAGAAACATCAATACTGTTTATAGTGAAATGATTTTTTATTTTATTTTTCTGGAAAGTATTTTGTGACGGCTAGTGCTGTTGCTTCTGAGAGGAAGATAGTTAGAACAAAAAAATAAAAGAACCTTCGGGATCCCGAAGGTTCTTTTATTTTAAAGATTAACGAAGCAATTGCAGTACAGCTTGTGGCTGTTGATTTGCTTGCGCCAACATCGCTTGTGAAGCTTGTGCAAGGATGTTGTTTTTCGTTTGGTTCATCATTTCTTTTGCCATGTCTACGTCACGAACACGGGATTCCGCAGCAGACAGGTTCTCGGAAGTTGTTCCCAAATTGTTGATGGTGTGCTCCAAACGGTTTTGGTTTGCACCCAATTTGGAACGTTCAGCAGATACCGACGCGATTGCTGTATCCAAAGTAGCGATTGCAGCGTTCGCACCTGTTTGAGTACCAATGGCAACTGATCCAACACCCAGGGAACCGGATCCCATGTTACCAATGTTCAGCGTAATACTTTGGCCTGTATTAGCTCCAATATGGAATACTACAGCAGTTGCGCCAGCACCATCCAACAATTTCTTCGTATTGAACTCAGTTGTTGTCGAGATTCGATCAATTTCAGCAGTCAATTGCGTAACTTCTTTTTGAAGCTCAGCACGGTCTGCATCTGTGTTTGTATCATTCGCCGATTGAACAGCCAATTCACGCACACGTTGCAGAATGCTGTGTGTTTCGTTCAATGCACCTTCAGCTGTTTGAATCAAAGAGATACCGTCTTGTGCATTTTTGGAAGCCATATCCAAACCGCGGATTTGTCCACGCATTTTTTCGGAAATTGCCAATCCTGCAGCATCGTCACCAGCGCGGTTGATACGCAGACCGGAAGACAATTTTTCGATCGCTTTGTTCGTGTTTGTTGTGTTAGTGTTCAGTTGGCGATGAGTGTTCATCGCAGCAATATTGTGATTGATAATCATTGAGTGTTTCCTCCCTGAAATAAGTTAGTTCCACATCCTTGTGGTAAACGTCGCAACACTAAGGTCGGCCGCCCTTCTGAAACAACGTCTATATTATATATCGTCAGATATTCAAAAACTATTATAGTGGAATAGAATATTCACTAATTATCTTTTTCTTTAGTATCACGCACAAACTGCATAAAGGCTTCTACGTCGGACACAGGCGGTGCTGTAGATTCACGATTGGCTTCCTGAATAGAAGCGTACAGTTCTTGGCGAAAGATATCCACATGGTTAGGTGCCGAGATTCCTATCCTCACGGTGTCGCCATCCACAGCAAGCACAGTCACCTCAATATTATCCTGAATAATAATGGATTCTCCTTTTTTTCGTGACAGTACTAGCATAGTTAATCTCCACCTTTCACCGATTGCAGGTTATTTGACCAGATCCGATGTCTGGTTTCATATCCGGATTGGTGAAGCACGACTTGTTTGCCTTTTAGAGTAACAGGATTCATTACAAGCGGTGCCAACAAATTCATAGTTGATTTTACTGTTTCCGACTGAATAGTCACAATCGCATATACAGCTACCTTTTCTTCAAGCTTCAGCTCATCTTTGTCCTCATTACTCAACTCAAAACTATAGTCTTTCTTGAACTCAAACGGACTAACGATTACAAACGAAATTTCTGATTCATTTATAGATTGAAGATAGCTAAAAGGAGTTCCTTCCCATGGAATTAATGCAAAGTCAGTTTCCCGCTCAAATCCAGGCAATCCCTTTTCAAAATGATATACATCCTCTAGAGGTACATCAATTTCACCTAACATACTGGTTCTAATTAAAATAACAAACGCCCCCTTGGCAACAGTTTTGTACAAAAAAAGCTATAGCGGATGCCGAACATAACCGTCTACAGCCTATTATAGCCTTTATAGTCCTATATCTATAGCAGGTGGAGTGAACTGTATAGAAGCATACTGTTTAACGTAAATATCCAACTTACCACGTTGATATTCAATCTCTGGCTTGTTCACAATTACATTCATCTCGGATTCCGCTGCTTCGAAGCGAATGTCTGGTGCTTGCGTAAACACTCGTACATCCACATTATCAGAGGAAGCTGCCGTGCGTGTCTCCGGAAACGGCTTGGCTTGCCAATTCGTTCCTACAATATTTGCAATGGTATTGCCTGGTTTGTGGATGGCTGCCATATCATTCCCCTGTTGCACACGCTCAGCCATATTCTGCATGAATAATTGCTGAATACCCGAATATATTCGGGCATTCATATCGATCATATTCCCACCATGATAGGCAGAAAAAGCCTTGGATTGATCCACGTTCAACTCTATTGCATGGCTTTGCACCGTTAATTTACCAGGCTTGGTATGGAGCTGGACCTCTGCCTTCGGCTGGCGAATCGACTGCTGACCAATGTCTGCATCGATATACAGTACCGTTGGTGTCGTCTGAATCTGCACAATTGGAAGAGTACTCACCAGATAATCTCCCCTTTTATCTCAGAAAATCAACCAATGACTGGGATATAATTTTAGCACCAGCGGAAAGTGAAGCATTGTATATATTTTCTTGAATCTTAGACTTAATGGATAATTCAGCGTAATCTGCATCTTCAACCTTTGCTTGTAAATCCGTTAAGTTCACTTCAAGATCACTTAATCTACCTTGCATGAGTTCGACGCGATTGGTTTTCGCCCCAATCTCTGCACGGATCGCTAGCATTTTGTTTGTTCGAGTATCAATGTTCGCAAGCTGATTAGACACTTCCTTTTGATCCCCACTGGCCAGAGCCTGACTAATCGTATTAAAAATTACAAATAGATTATCAGCTTCCGTAGAATCACCAAATACTTCATTACCGGTTACGTTAATTGGTAATTGGATACTCTCACCCACGATAAAATTAATTTTACCGGAATCAGTAACGACGGAAGCAGCATTTGTTGTATCAAACGAACCGTCAGCACTGGTAGGAAAGTCATAAGGTTTCACATCGTAGGTTTCACCATTGAATACATACTTCCCGTTCAACGTACTGTTTGAAATATCAACAAGTTGCGCTTTTAATTGTTTGACCTCTTCGTTGATGCTATCTAGTGCAGATTGCGGGTTAGTCCCCGTAGCTGCCTGCACCGTCAGTTCTCTCAATCGTTGAACTACACTACCTGCTTGATCCATAACGGTATCATTAAAATCCAACCATGATACCGCGCTATCCACATTTTTTTGATACTGTTCATTGGAAGACAGTTCTGCACGATAGCGAAGGGAGTACGTAATCCCTACCGGATCGTCAGAAGGTTTGTTAATCTTCCGTCCCGTTGCCAGTTGTGTTTGTGTAGTATTCATCTGTTGAGCATTCCGGTTCAGGTTAAGAATCAATTGCGAGCTCAACATATTATTTGTAATTCTCATCGTCTGTTATGTCACTCCTTTCTATTATCTGCCTACTACGCCGGTAGAGTTAATTAATTTATCGAGCAATTGATCATATGTGGTCATAAAACGTGCAGAAGCACTGTAAGCATGCTGGAATTTGATCATGTTGGCCATCTCTTCATCCAACGATACACCACTAACAGACTGACGTCTGGTGTCTACTTGCTCTACCAAGAACTCTGAGTTTGAGGTTTGACGTGCCGCCTCCTGAGATTGAACACCCAACTGTCCAACGATCGCACTAAACTGAGCACCAATCGTTGCATTCCGCAAACCATCAATGGATTTCATCGGAGTATCCTTCAAGTTAGCTAGTAGATTAGCCAGTGTATTGTTACCTTTAATCACCGATTCTGCTCCTGAAGAATCCGTAGTGGTTCGGAGCGAAGTTGCAATCTTATTCGGATCAGCCAAAATTTCAGCATTCAATGAAATATTACCAGCTGTAATGGCTCCCGCCCCACCCGCTGCTGTAAAGAATGGTAATCCACCTGTATTGGTTCCATCCATACTGTATCCAAGCTGATGCAAACCATTTAGGCCTTTGACTGTAACTTTCAGGTCTGTTGCTAGTGTCCGCGCTGCACCTGTGTATGTAACACCATCCAAGACAGTATTATCCGGCAAGACAGAGCCCCCAGGAAGAGTGATTTCAATATCCCCATTGGCAAGTGTATTAGCTAAGTCATCCATTTGCTTCTGATAATCAGTCACCAAAGTGTCTCTAGACTTAATCATGCCGTGGACCTCACCGTTGGTGAGCGTGCCAGCTGTATACGCAGCATTCAGAAAAGCAGGGTCTACCGCAACTTGTACCGCCCCGCCTGTGACGAGTGCCTGTCCATTCATCTGAACTTGGTATCCTTGCGGAGTATCCGTAACGGTAACATTCATGATTCTGGACAACTTGTCCGTCATCAGGTCACGTTGGTCACGCAAATCGTTGGCATTGTCGCCAAGAGACTCGACTTTTACAATGGCACTATTAAGGTTCGCTATGTTACCGAGGTAGCCCTGAATTTCATTGCTTTTCACAGCAATGTTACTATCAAGATCCTCGCTAAGTGCATCCAGTTGACGGCTAATCTGATTCATCGCATCGGTCAGAGCCAACGTCGTTTCTTTTACGATCCGCCGTGCTGTGACATCCTCAGGATTTTTACTCAGATCTGACCATGATTTGTAGAAATTATCCATAACGGTTCGAAAACCAGTGTTTGATGGTTCATTTACAATAGCTTCAAGTTTCTCAAGAGTATCTCGTTGAATGGACCAACTCCCGAAGTTGGTATTTTCATTGCGATACTGGTCATCCAGAAATTTCTCACGCACACGTGTAATGGAGTCAAATTCTACCCCTGTACCGAGCTGTCCTGGTGTTGTACTATGCAGAAATGCGAACGGCTCCATTGGAATAGATGCCTGCATGTTTACCTTTTGGCGTGAGTAGCCTTCCGTGTTGGCATTGGCTATGTTATGGCCTGTTGTGCTAAGAGCTGTCGTCTGTGTGAACAAACTGCGTTTAGCCGTTTCGATTGAATGAAATGTAGATGTCACCTGGTTTCCCCCTAATTAATCAGGCACGCGTGTCAAACAGACCGATTCGCCCTGGATTACCGTTCTTATCAGCAGGATGCTGATATGTGGCATCCTGTTCTGGTCGAGAAGCAAAGATGTCCATAGATAAGTCAATAAACATCAGCGATTGCTCGATCAACTTTTGATTCAGTTGATTAATTTCTTTTAATTCATGCAGTGTTCCCGCCAGCTTTTTCTGGACTTCAAGCAATCGCAGTTTGTCAGCCGGATCAAAAATCAGCTTTGAGATCTCAGTAATGTTCAGGTTCAGCATAGATTTGATTCCACGCTCCTGTAGCAGTTCGTGTACTGCACTCTGCCGTTCGATCTCCAATGGCTCCTGTTGTTTCATGAAACGAGATTCTTTGTTGAGGAGGGCAATGAGTTCATCTACATCATTTTTGACAATAACCTGTCTCTTGACCTCACTGAGTGCCAGCATATCGCGGTGACTTTGTTCCATTTGCTGCAAAACTACAATCAATCTGTCCAGTGCTGCCATTACGTGATCACCTATTCCTTATCAAAAGACTTAAAATACGGCAGCAGCTTGTCAGCAAGCTTGCTACTATCTACCTGATATGTTCCCGAACTCACCTGTTCTTTGAGTTCCTGTATCCGTTGTATGCGTCCTGCATCCTGTGTACGACTTTGTTCCTCAAGCATCTTCATCGCCTCCGGAGAAATGGATACCTCGTCCTTACGGCGGCTCTTCTTGGCATCAGCCTGCTGATTGGATTCAACGTTCCTTTGATATGAATTGATGGCGCCAATTCTACTCGGTTCATTGATTTTCATTTAAAATGCACTTCCTTCCATGATTAGGAATTTATGTTGATATACGTTTTTCTTACTTCAATCTTTATGTTGTCAAAATGATTAGGATAATAAAAAAAACCGATAATCTTTAATAAGTTTATCGGTACGTTTCAAAACATTTGTTATAGCAAAACATGTATTTGAGCCCTCGCTCCTATTAATCGCGTAGTTTGTCGACAGCATTGTAGGTTCGTCCGCCTAAATTGTTGTTATCCTTCTGACCTACTTCACGAGCTGCTCCTGCCAAGTCTTTCGTTAAACGATTACGACAGGAGTCGCACATATGACCTTCACGAATCAATGTTCCGCATACTTCACAAGGATACATCATATTCGGGGCATTCTCGATGGAAATTCGTCCCTCACGGATGAACTTGGTAATGTTTTTAATTGAAACTTCTGTTGCATCAGATAGTTCCTGTATGTTGGTACCCTTGTTTTCGCGCAAATAATCTACACAGATCTGATATTCCTTCTCTATTTCCTTAATACAGTTTGAACATACATCTCGAAAATTCAACGCATATAATTTACCACAGCGAGGACAGTTACCTAGATTCATCGCTAAAACGCCCCTCTCAAACTTCCATTTCCGAATAGATAATAACTATACATTACCTTATTTTCTCTGATGAAGCCATAGTCTATTTGCAAAACAAAAGAGGGGAACAGGATGCACATATACGCAATCCTGCTCCCCATTATATATCACTAATTCAATGTTCTAATACTTAGTACAGATGACCATGCACTTGTGTTCTGATCGTTGAATGCCCGAATACGATATTTATGCGAACTGGACGGTAACAGATCAGAATGAATAAATGTTGCATCACTGACAGTCGCCACAATTTGCCCATCGGCTTCAATTTCGTAAGACGAAGCACCTATAGCCGCGTCCCATGTCAGAATAACGTTTGTTCTGTCCGAAGTTCCCTTCAGCACAGGTGTAGTTAATTGAGTCATTCCCGCTATAATTTCACTCCAAGCTCCTGCACCAGAAACATTTTTAGCACGAATCCGGAAAGTATGCTCCGTATTTGGTGCAAGTCCACTCTTCGTATAAGCAACTCCACTCACGGCAACCACCGTACCATCAATCTCCAGATCATACCCGGTAGCTCCGGTAACAGCACCCCATCTCAGCGCGATAGCCGCTGTTGTTGCTGAGTTAATACTTAAACCTGAGACACTGGCAGGTAACGTAGTTTGGGACAATATTGCTGTCCATGCACTAACATTAGTGTCGGTCAGGGCACGAATACGATATTTATGAATCGTTCCACCAAGTACCCCATTATGGACATACAAGAGATCACTTACTGTAGCAATCACTATGCCATCTGCCTCAATCTCATATTTTGTTGCACCAACAACTTCATTCCATGTCAGCGTAACTGCGGTTTCTTCAGGTACAGCTTTCAGCGTTGTTGGTACATTTAATTGGGTCGAGGCGGTTACAATTTCACTCCAGCTACCGACGCCGGCAGTATTTTTGGCACGAATACGGAATGTATGATCTGTATTGGCCAGAAGTGCTGCTTTGGTATAAGCCAAAGCGGTTACAGCGACTATTTTACCGTCAATTTCCAGATCATATCCTGTTGCTCCCGTAACTCCATTCCACTTCATAGCAATGGCTACTGTTGTTGCAGAATTCATACTCAATCCGGTCACAATGCCCGGGAAAGTGTTTTGAGTCAAGACCGTAGACCAAGCGCTACTGTTCTTATCCGTTAATGCACGCACACGATAGGTGTGCGATATTCCTGCAAGCAAATTACTATGAACATATGAGGGATCGGTTACTGTAGAAACAATTGTTCCATCTGCCTCAATTTCATATTTAGTTGCATCTTTAATATCAAGCCAATTCAAAGTAATAGCTGTTTCCTCTGATGTTGCTTTCAGAGCAGGTGTGTTTAACTGGGTTGTAACATCTGTTACATCTCCCCAAGCTCCAGCCCCAGCAGTATTTTTGGAACGAATACGGAATGTATGATCCGTATTCGCGATAAGTCCCGTTTTGGTGTAAACCACTCCACTAACAGGTACCACCGTACCATCAATTTCAAGGTCATATCCCGTCGCTCCTGAGACTGCGTTCCACTTCAGAGCAACAGCTGTGTTCGTTACACTTGTTACCGTTAGCCCGGTCACAGAACCAGGCAACGTATTTTGTGTCAAGACCGCAGTCCAAGCTCCAACATTGGTTTCGGTCAGAGCGCGTACGCGGTATTTATGTGCTGTTCCAGCTATCAGATTATTGTGAGTATAAGTAGGCACCTTAACAGTACCCACTAAGACTCCGTCCGCTTCAATCTCATATTTGGTTGCATCTTTAACTTCAGGCCATGTCAAGGTGACCGCTTGTTCCTCAGAAGAAGCCTTTAGCACAGGTGTGTTAAGTAAAGTTGTGCCATCTACAATCTCACTCCATATACTTGCACCTGCTGTATTTTTAGAACGAATACGGAACGTGTGATCCGTATTTGTCACAAGCCCACTCTTCGTATAAGCTACTCCCGTTACCGGTACAACTGTACCATCGATCTCAAGATCGTATCCTGTTGCTCCCGTTACTGCCGTCCATTTTAAGGCAATGGCTACGTTCGTAGTTGAACTAACAGTTAATCCTGTCACTGAAGCAGGTATAGTGCTCTGTGTCAGGATTGCTGTCCACGCACTTGTATTGGTATCCGTTAACGCACGAATACGATATTTATGGGCTGTTCCTGAAAGCAGTGTTGTATGAGTAAAGCTAGGTTCCCCTACTGTTGCTACTACTGCTCCATCGACTTCAATCTCATACTTCGTTGCGTCTGCTACCTCAGCCCACGTGAGGTTGATTGCAGTTTCTTCCGATGATGCTTTTAGTAAAGGTGTGTTTAGGAGCGTCGTTCCATTGATGAGTTCACTCCACGCTCCTACACCAGCTGCATTTTTCGAGCGAACACGGAAGGTATGGTCTGTGTTGGCTGCCAGAGCGCTCTTCGTATAGGCTACTCCCGTTACTGGGACAACCGTTCCATCAATCTCCAGATCATATCCCGTTGCTCCCGTCACAGCTGTCCATTTCAAGGCAATGGCTACATTCGTAGCCGAGCTAACAGTTAAGCCTGTCACGGAAGCAGGGATGGTGCTTTGCGTCAGGATTGCTGTCCATGCACTCGTATTGGTCTCCGTCAACGCTCGAATACGATACTTGTGCGCCGTTCCTGGTAGCAATGCTACATGGCTGTAGTTAGGTTCTTCTACTTTTGCCACTACTGCTCCGTCTGCCTCAATCTCATACTTGGTTGCGTCTGTTACATCAGCCCACGTGAGGTTGACTGCGGTTTCTTCTGATGATGCTTTTAATACCGGTGTATTTAGAAGTGTGGTTCCACTAATTAAATCGCTCCATGCCCCTACACCAGCGGCATTTTTCGAGCGAACACGGAAAGTATGATCTGTGTTGGCTGCTAGAGCGCTCTTCGTATAGGCTACTCCCGTTACCGGGACAACGCTACCGTCGATCTCCAGATCATATCCTGTCGCTCCTATAACTGCTGTCCACTTCAAGGCAATGGTTGCATTCGTAGCCGTGCTAACTGTTAATCCGGTAACTGAAGCAGGGATGGTGCTTTGTGTCAGGATTGCTGTCCATGCACTCGTATTGGTCTCCGTCAACGCTCGAATACGATACTTGTGCGCCGTTCCTGGTAACAATGATGTGTGACTGTAGCTAGGCTCTTCTACTGTTGCAACCACTGCTCCGTCTGCCTCAATCTCATACTTGGTTGCGTCTGCTACATCAGCCCATGTCAGATTGATTGCAGTTTCTTCTGATGTTGCTTTCAAGACAGGTGTGTTCAACTGCGTTATTCCGCTGATCAGATCACTCCATGCCCCTGCACCAGCGGCATTCTTTGAGCGAATACGGAAGGTATGATCTGTATTTGCTGCGAGACCATTCTTCGTGTAGGTTACTCCTGTTACAGGGACAACTGTTCCATCGATCTCGAGATCATAACCTGTGGCTCCGGTTACTGCTGTCCATTTCACAGTTACAGCTGCATTGGTCGCTGCACTGACCACCAATCCATTAACGGAATCAGGCAACGTATTCTGTGATTTCACTGCCGACCATGCGCTAATGTTATTGTCACTTATAGCTCGTACACGATACTTATGGGCCGTTCCAGGTTTGAGCCCTGTGTGCATATAGATTGAATCTGATATATCTCCAACGACAACGCCATCCGTCTCAACTTCATATGACGTTGCACCATCAACTGGTGACCAGATGAGAACAACTTCTTCTTGTGAAGGGTTGGACTGAATAACGGGTGTACTCATCTGGGTGATTCCTGTAGTTACATCACTCCAGCTTCCTGCACCACCAGCATTTTTAGGTCTGATTCTAAAGGTATACTCTGTATTGGCTGTAAGTCCAGTTTTACTATATGTGGTGCCGGTTACAGCAACATTAGTGCCATCAATCTCCAAATCATATCCGGTAGCACCCTTTACTGCAGTCCAAGTTACGGTTAGTTTATTAAATGTAGCATCAGTAACCTTCAACCCGTCGGCACGGTCAGGTACTGTTAACTGACTCACCAATTTACTCCACGTGCTCTCATTATTAGATGAGAAAGCTTTTAGCACATAAGTATGCGTTGAATTCGCTTCTAGGCCTTCATGCACATATGAGGTGAAGTTCCCGAGTTCAATTGGCGTCCCCCCATCAATCTGTAGCTGGTACCGATCTGCAAATTCAACCGCCTTCCACTGTACCGTATTCTTGCTTTCTTCTGAGGTTACGGTCAGAACGGGTTTCTCAAGCAAGGTTGTGATTGCAACCGGCTCACTCCACTCACTAGCCCCTAGTTGGTTAACTCCACGTACTCTATAGGTATATGTAGTATTGGGTATAAGTGATGAACTTGTATAATTAATTCCGTAAAAAGGCCCTTTGACTACGCCATTCTCTTCAATCTCATATTGGACAGCTTGTGGAGCAGAAGACCAATTGAGATTAATAGCTACATCATTGGCATCAGTCATTAAATTAGTTGGAACAGCTGGAACCGTAGTAATAGGCTGTGTTGGCCCCGGCTCTTTTACAAAACTGAATGATTCCGCTTTCCGTATGTAATACGGATTCAGGTTAGATACAAAATCGACTACCGCTCCTGTATCTGCGTTAATTACGAGACTTAGCTGTGTTGCCTCGTAGCTTTGCACATATCTTGGCGTAGTCATTCCAAACTCATCAACGGTGGAATTTTTCCATACTCCAACATTGGTTCCGGATTGTCTGTATTCCATAGTCGTGTAATACTCCCATACCTCAGCAAAGTCGACGATAAAGGCATTGGTAACTTTGCCGGTATACGTAGATGTGTAGGAGCCAAATGAAATCTTGGTTATGTCTCCAACTGCCCCATTGATCGATTGACTTCTCCTAAAAGAATATCCTGATGTTGAAATCTCGTATGATCTCGCCCAACTCAGATTAACTGATTTTTGATTCACCTGTAATTGGCCGTTGTTGTTGGTCAACACATATTGGTAATCATTACTTGATGAGACTATCCCGCTTCCTACTGCTGCATGTGCCCGGTTCCCCCCGTACACGCCAAACTGTCCGAATACCAGCATGAATACTAGTAGACGGACAGTCCATAAGTAAAATCCATTTTTTCTTTTTCCTGCGACCACTTTTGTTCTCCCCTTCAACAGATATGTTGTGCCACTCCCTATGCTGTCACCTGTGGTGAACGGCAAAACTATCTATTCTGCGCGAGAAAACCAATTCCTCTTTTTTACATGTAAAAAATTTCTTATTACGCTTTCATTTATAATTTCATCAAACAACTATATTTCAATCGGTAAAAATGGAATGGAGACACGCATTAACGTACCAATGATTAATAAAGGACATACTCTCCTGTCTGCTATTAATATGAATGTTTAGATTCCCCACCTAGAGTGGCTAAGAATACTGGACCGTCATTTATTATTTAGATTCAGCTTCTAGGATCTTGCCAGTGTCAGTGTGTAAATCTCGACGGGAATCTCCATTCTGAAGCCAGCATTTAGAATACCCCGCCCACAAGCGTCCAACGTGCTCCCTGTTGTGTATATATCATCAATCAGCAGTATCTGTATGGGTTTGGCATGTGACATGCCCTTTTGTGTTGGCAGATGAGATCCCCTGTATAGCTCTTCAATTAGATGCATACCATCCGGGTTGATGGAAAAAGCGTTCTTCATCGTTTCAATACGCTCACCGCGTGATTTGAAGCTTTGTTTGGTGGTGTTGATCTGGCGCTGCAACAGATCCACGATGGGTAGGCGGCAGGCGGTGGCGAGCCCAGCAGCCAGCCGCTCCGCCTGATTGAAGCCACGCTCGGCCAGGCGCTCGCCGCTCACCGGGACATAGGTGACCACGTCAGGCCGCCATTGTGGCTTCGTTTGTTGAGCATGTGTGGCGGGATGAGCCACGGGGGCTGGGGGTTCTTTTGCCAAAGCAGAATTCTGCTCCTCACTCATCGCTTGAAAGGCATGAATCAACAAAGCGGTTAAGAGCGGTGCGTAGCGTTCATGGCCTCTGAATTTGTACATGCCTATCCATTCTTTCATAAGAGTGTTGTATTGTACGGCGCTGCGATTGGAGATAAAAGAACGGTTTTGCATGTGTGGACGAGCACAGTCCGGGCATCCGACATCCCGACCACAACGCAGACAGCGGATAGAACGAATCCATGGAATCTGCTTCACACAACGTAGGCATATGCCTGGATAGATAGAAGACAGAATCGCTCGAGTCCCACATGTCAGACAAGTCGCTCCCGGCGGGGCGAGCAGGTGGTGGAGACGTTGGGTCAGGTGTTGCGCCTGATCGGATATGTTACTGAGCCAATTGAACATAGGGGGCATACCTCCAGTCTCGGGAATGTATTGTGACATGTGGATACGAACATGGCAGATGGCAATTAGGTTTGGGATGGTGGATGCAGGTAACCTTTGCGACGAGCGATGGTGTTCATTTTTCGAATCTGGGCAACGGCCTTCACCTGTGAACGTGTCCGACGAGATGATGCAAAAACTACTCTACCTGCCGGGTCATCCATGGAACGCCCAGCTCTGCCTGCCATCTGAACCAGTGATGCTTCATCAAAGAGACCATTGTCTGCATCCAATATAAAAACATCGCTGCGTGGAATGGTCACGCCACGCTCCAGAATTGTTGTCGTTACGAGCAAACGAATTGTGCGCTCACGAAAGGCTATAACTTTACTAGCGCGATCGGGGTCCTGAGATGAGGTTCCTTCGATATGGATTCCGGGAAAAGTACGACGCATCAGATTCACAAACGCCTCAATCTGGGCAATGCGTGTTACAAAGACAAATACCTGAGCGTCACGCTTCAATGAAATTTGGATGTTAGTCCTCAAGGCAGAAGGAAAATTTCGTTTCTTAATACACTCAGCAACGGTAACCATTTTGATCAATCTTGGCACGGGCAAAGGATGACGGTGGAAACGTACTGGAACTTTGGCATGATTGAGTTTCCCCCGTGCTGCTTCCCTCTGCAGCCGAGCAGGCGGTGTGGCAGATAGATAGACAAAATTCCCGTCCGTTTTACAGGAGGATGCCGCCGCGTGAGCGAGCATGGGATCGTTGTGATAGGGAAAAGCATCCAGTTCGTCGATAATGACGAGATCGAACCCTTGATAAAAACGCATCAATTGATGTGTGGTCGCAAGCGTGAGCTGAGCGTCTTTCCAGCGTTCGTCACTGCCTCCGTAAAGGGTAGCGAGTGAGGTGTCCGGAAAAGCTTTGGCCAGACGCGGAGCCAGTTCCAGCACCACGTCTCTGCGCGGCGTAGCGACCAAAGCTCGTCCCCCACGATCCAATGTATGTTGGAGCAATGGAAAAATCATTTCGGTCTTGCCGGCCCCGGTCACGGCCCACAGCAAGAACCGCCCCGGCCCATCCCCTGCGGGTGGCCGGGCCAAAAACGCAAGCGCCGCGGCAGCTGCCGCGCTCTGCGCTGCGCTAAGCCCCCACCGGGCGATCC